>NZ_CP087131.1:2411214-2712616 GCF_020911865.1 Chryseobacterium sp. C-71 | reverse complement strand
CAGGATATGAATTGACTGTAGATTTTAATCATTACAAAACAGAATCTCCAACTCTTTTTTTCATTACTTATCAACTTCTCGATATCAAAAAAGGAAGTACGGACGAGGCATCTCTTATTTATTATAACAGAGATTTTTATTGTATTCAAATTCATGATAAAGAAGTTGCGTGCGACGGATTGCTTTTTCACAACGTTTTTGAAAATCCAAAAGTTGAGCTCAGTGATTCTGAAAACGACATCATCAAGAACTTATTTGAAAACATTAAAGATGAGCTTCAGTCTAAAGATTCTTCTTCTGAAGAAATGATAAGAACGTACCTGAAACAAATTATCATTCGTGCCACCAGAAAATGGAAAGCTCAAAATATAGAACCCGAAAATCTAAAGATCAACCATCAGGAACTTGATGTTTTCAGGGACTTCAGCCGTTATCTGGAAATTCATTACAGAGAAAAGCATCAAGTCTCTGATTATGCAGAAATGCTTCATGTTGCACCCAAAACACTGAGCCATAAGTTTAAAAATTTAAATTTGGAGTCTCCCAATCAATACATCATCAACAGAATTCTGCTGGAAGCAAAAAGGCTTCTTTTCTATACAGACAAGACCGTAAAAGAGATTGGTTATGATTTGGGTTACGAAGATCCTGCCTATTTCAACAGACTTTTTACTCAAAAAGTAGGTAGCACACCTATCAATTTCAAGAAAAACTATTCGTCGGGAAAAAAGTACAATATTTAATGCTTTAAATCTATTTATTAAAGAACTTACACTCCATATCTTTGTATCATCAAAAAGCAATTAATATTTAACATTAAAAAATTCAAAACATTATGAAACGTAACGCAACAGCCGTTTGGAACGGAACCGTAAAAGAAGGAAAAGGTCATTTAACGACTCAAAGCACAACACTTAGCCAAACTCAATATTCTTTCAGCAGCCGTTTTGAAGATGGTGTAGGAACAAATCCTGAAGAATTATTAGCCGCAGCACACGCAGGATGCTTCACAATGAAGTTGAGCGCAGAACTTTCTCAAGCTGGCTTCACACCTGAAGAATTGACGACAAAATCTGTAATCACATTAGACCCAAGCATCGGAAAAATCACAAAGTCTGAATTGACTTTAACTGCAAAAGTTCCTGGAATTTCTGAAGAAGATTTTCAAAAATATGCGAAAATCGCAGAAGAAGGTTGCCCGGTAAGCGCAGCTTTCAATTTTGAAATTACTTTGAATGCAACTTTGGTTTAAGTTTTAGATAAAACTAACCCGATTAAAAATATGAAGTCTGAAGATAATTGAATCTCAGACTTTATTTTTAAAATAAAATATACCGATTGGTATATTTTTATTATATTTGCACATCATTTTGTATCAATGTCTAAAGCAGAAAAGACAAAACAGTTCATCATCGAGAAAACCGCAGCCCTGTTCAACAGCAAGGGCTACACAAGAACGTCGTTATCTGACATTTCTGAAGCAACAGGCTTGACTAAAGGCAGCATTTACGGAAATTTCGAAAACAGAGATGAATTGGCAATAGAGGTTTATAAATTTAATTCCGGGCTTCTTGGGAAAAATTTATTGAGATCTTTTGGCGATGAATTTCCTACTTTACTTGATAAACTCTATGCATTTGTTGCTTTTTACCGAAAAAACTGGCATTTTGTTTTCGCAAATGGAGGTTGCCCGATTATGAATGCGGCAACAGAATCTGATGATACTTTCCCAAATCTAAAAAAACAAGTTGCCATTTCTTTTGAAAACTGGAAGAAAACCGTATCAAAAATCATTTTAAAAGGACAGGAAAGCGGGGAATTTAGTAAAAAAATTAATTCAGAAGAATATGCATCACTCTTCATCATGCTGATTGAAGGCGGAATTCTGCTATCAAAAACTACAGACGATGAAAAATACCTCAATCTTGCGCTAGATAGAGTACTATCAATCATCGATCGGGAAATAAAACAAACTCCATTATAAATACTGTTATGGATAAACTTGCAAAACTACAAGCATTCATCGGGAAAGAATTTACAGAATCTCCTTCTCCGTTTATGCGTTGGCTAAATCCTATAGTGATTTCTGCAGAAGAAGGAAAAATAGAATTTCAATATACGGTAAGACCAGAATGGCTGAATCCTATGGGAAATATGCATGGTGGAGTAACTGCAGCAATCATGGATGATATTATTGGCGCCACAATGTTTTCGTTGAATGAAAAAAACTTTATCGTGACGGTAAATAATGCCATTGATTATTTTTCTACAGCGAAAGAAAATGATGAGATCGTTGCGGTATCATCAATTATTAAAAACGGAAAGCAGTTTGTAAATGCGCAGTGCGAAATTTGGAATGCAGACAAAACGCGCATGATTGCAAGAGGAACTTCTAATTTATTTAAAATCAATAATTAAACATAAAATCGTCAAAATATTTAGGCACAGTTTTGATGCTATTATTTGACCTTTAAAAAGAATACAATTTATTTATGAAGTCGGCACGAGTTTTAGGACCGAAAACTACTTCATAATTATTAAAAAACAACAGTAAAATCTACATATGAAAAGAGTTGTCATTACAGGATTGGGTGCAGTAACACCTTTGGGAAACAATGTCGAAGATTTTTGGCAAAACAGCATCAACGGAAAAAGTGGTGCAGATTTAATCAAACATTTTGATACAGAAAAATTCAAGGTACATTTTGCCTGTGAAGTGAAAAATTTTGACCCAAAAGTTCATCTTACTCATAATGAAATCAAAAGAAGTGACCTTTTTACTCAATATGCCATGTATTCATCTGCAGAAGCGATTCAGGATTCAGGTTTAGATTTTGAAAAGATGGATCCATTCGATACAGGAGTGATCTGGGGAACCGGACAAGGCGGAATGTGGACCTTCGAACACGAAGTAATGGAATATGCAAAAGGAGGAGAAAACCCACGTTTCAATCCTTTTTTCGTTCCTAAATTCATTGCAAACATGGCATCGGGAATGATTTCTATGAAGTTTGGTCTTCAGGGAATCAATTATACTACCGTTTCTGCGTGTGCCACCGGAAATACCGCAATTATGGATGCTTTCAACTATATCAGATTAGGAAAAGCTAAAGTAATCATTAGTGGTGGTTCTGAAGCGGCGATTACTCCAGCCTCAGTGGGTGGATTTTCTACGATGAAAGCCATGTCTACACAAAATGATGATTTCGCTACCGCAAGCCGACCGTATGATGCTGACAGAGATGGTTTTGTAATGGGTGAAGGTGCAGGTTCTTTGGTTCTTGAAGAGTACGAACACGCAAAAGCACGTGGCGCAAAAATATACGCTGAATTGGTTGGTGCAGCAATGACTGCCGATGCATATCATATGACAGCACCTCATCCTGAAGGAGCAGGAGCTATAAAAGCAATGCAACTAGCATTGGAAGAAGCAGGAGTGAATGCCGAAGACATCAATTATATCAATCCGCATGCAACCTCTACTCCACTTGGAGATTTGATTGAATTAAATGCAATTACTAAAGTTTTTAAAGGTAGTACCAATTTAGACATCAGTGCAACCAAATCGATGACCGGTCATTTATTGGGTGCTGCTGGAGCTGCCGAAGCTATTCTTTCTATTAAAGCAATTCAAAATGGGATCATCCCGCCAACGATTAATATGCACAATATTGATGAGAGAATTCCGAGAGATATCAATATCGTCTTTAATGAAGCGAAAGAAAAAGAAATCAATTATGCTTTGAGTAACGCCTTTGGTTTTGGTGGCCACAATGCAACTTTGATTTTTAAAAAATTTAAATAAAATTTAAAATAAAATAAAATAAACATAAAAAAGGCTGTTCAATAAAGAAACAGCCTTTTTTTGTTATGCTTTCAACCACTCCGAAGAGGAAAGATAATTTTCATCAGGATAATAAATGAAAAGACAATTTTTTCCTTTGATGGTATTGATGATTGGCTCCGTCAGACTTCTTGGAATTGCCGGGCAACCCCAACTTCTTCCGATTCTTTTGTGAGCAGCTGCGAATTCTTCACTTACATAATCTGCTCCGTGCATCACAACAGCCCTTTTATATGCTGCGTCATTAAAGCCTCTGTCCATTCCTAAAAGTTTTAGAGAATATCCGTTATCACCATTGTAGGTAGATTCTGTGATATAAAATCCCATGCTGCTTTGCAGTGAACTTTCTGTATTTGAAAAATTAGTTGCAAATTCTTCACCTGTATTCTTTCCGTGAGCTACCAATGAATTGAAAAGTACTTTTCTTTGTTCAGTATCAATTACCCAAAGTCTTTTGACATTTGAAGATAATGAGAAATCACAAATGGTTAAAAGATGAGCTTCTTCACTCAGTTTTCCGGCTTTTTTAAGATTTTCAAAACCTAGTAGTGCTTTTGCAAAAACATCAAACTGAAGTTTATTGGTATTTTCGAAGGAGATAGATTGATAAAGTTCTTCAGAAGAACTCACTTTGTTTGTATTTTTTAGAGATTTTGACTCAATTATAGTTTCGATTTTGTTTGTGCTTTTAGTAATTCTATCATTATCTGTCTTTTTTGGAGCTAGATAAAACGAGGTAGAAATCAAGTACACAATGCCTAATACGCTATAAAATCCTTTCATTAAATATTATGTTAATTAAAATTCGTCGGACAAAATTATATAAACATAACAAGATAACAGTTAAAAACCGTGAAAGTTTAACTGAATTTAAGAAAGTTTAACGTAATGATTACCTGATACTAAGCTCTTATTTTTGAGAATCAGGAACAAATTCTAAGCTTACAGAATTCATGCAATAACGAGTTCCCGTAGGAGCCGGGCCATCGTTGAAAACGTGACCTAGATGAGAATCGCAACGTTTGCAAACTACTTCGATTCTTTCCATCCCATGAGAAGAATCTCTGTTGTAAGACGTGCCTTCTTTATCAGCTTCAAAAAAACTTGGCCAACCACAACTTGATGAAAATTTAGAATCAGAGCGGAATAAATGATTTCCGCAAACTGCACAGTAATATTCTCCTAACTCGTCAAATTCATTGTATTTTCCGGTGAAAGGTCTTTCTGTAGCGGCTTCTCTTGCGATGGCATACAAATCCGGCAAAAGAATTTTCTTCCATTCGTCGTTCGAAACATGCAGTTTTGTACGGTCAGTTCTTGAGTAATATGGATTGTTTTTTGCTTTAGTATTTTCCATAGGAGTAATTTTGACGGGTTTTTGAGTCTGCGAACACATCTGCAGAAAGGTTAATAACAATATGGGAATCAAAAATTTCATGATTGATTTTAAAAACTTCAAGATCAATGCAAATTTTAATCCGCAATAATCTTCAATTTGATTTTATTCTGTTTTCCAATTCCAAATTTACTAAATTTGAGACTATGAATGATGAACTGAAAAGAAAACAACTCAATAAATACAAGGCTTTTGCCACAGGACTTTTTGTTTTGATGGCCGTCATCTTTGTGGTGACCACCATTCTTCAAAAAACTCACGACTCCCATTGGATTGGCTATGTTCGTGCTTTTTCTGAGGCCGCTATGGTCGGAGCTTTGGCAGATTGGTTTGCAGTAACCGCACTTTTCCGCTATCCCCTTGGGATTCCGATTCCACATACGAATCTTATTGAAAACAGTAAAGAAAAACTTGGTGATAATTTGGGAAGCTTTGTAGTGTCTAATTTCCTATCGCCTCAAACGATTCGCCCTTACATTCAGAAAATTAAAATATCCAACTTTGTTGGTGAATGGCTGACAAAAGAAAGAAATCAGGAGGCTTTAATTAAAAATCTTTCAGACATTATTTTAGATATCCTCAATAAACTCGATGATTCTGAAGTGAGCCATTTTATCAGCAAAAAAGTGAGCGAAATGACGGATGATATTCAGTTAAATAAAATTTTAGGCAACGGAATTATCTACCTTTTAGATAAAAATGACCATCAGAAAATAGTAACCAATCTTTCAAAACAAATCAAAGAATATTTGATAGAGAATGACGCAATGATTCAGGAAAGAGTAAAAAAAGGAAGTTATTCTTTTATTCCGTCGTTTGTAGATAATAAAATTGCGCAGAAAATTGCGAGCGGACTTTCAGACTTCTTCCGAGAAGTAGAAGAAGATACCAATCACGAAATCAGATCTTTAATCACAAAAAAAATCTACGACTTTTCTATTGATTTAAAAGAAGACCCGAAATGGATTGATGAGTTTAAAACCATCAAAAATGACTTTCTGAAGACCGATAAACTAGATGAATATTCAAATGACATCTGGCTTTCCATTAAAAAAACATTGGGTACAGAACTTCAGGAAGAAGATTCTTCATTAAAAAAATACATCACAAAAAACCTCAACGAGTTTTCTGAAAACCTGAAAACCGACGAAAATCTTCAAAATAAAATTGACAATTGGGTACGAGTGACGGCCTACAAATACATCCTTAAAAACACCCATCAAGCCGGAAATCTCATCAGTTCAACCGTTGGAAACTGGCAAGGGAAAGAGTTGAGCGAAAAGCTTGAATTAGAGGTAGGTAAAGACTTACAATTTATCCGTGTGAATGGAACTTTAGTTGGAGGATTGGTTGGTTTGATTATTTATACGATCTCACATTTTTTTCTTTAAATCTAAAATTTCAAGCATAAAAAAGCAAAGCCTTGATGACTTTGCTTTTTCAATATATTTTAATTAAAATTTATCTCGAAATTCTACTCGCTCTCGTTAAAAGTTCCTGATTAATATCATTGATAAGTTGTGGACCTTCATAAATAAATCCGGTGTACAACTGAACCAAAGTTGCACCTGCATTTAGCTTTTCAATCGCATCTTTTGCAGAATGAATTCCGCCAACTCCGATGATCGGGAAAGCTCTGTTGCTTTTATCTGAAAGATATTTGATCATTTTTGTACTGCGCTCACGAATAGGTTTTCCGCTTAAACCACCGTTTCCGATTTCTGCTAAAACTTCGGGTGAAGTTTTCAAACCTTCTCTGTTCACGGATGTATTTGAAACCACAATTCCATCGATTTTTGTATCGGCAATCAGTTCGATAATCTCATCAAGCTGTTGGTTGTTTAAATCCGGAGCAATTTTTAAAAGAATTGGTTTTTGAGTGGGCTTAGTCTGATTGATTTTTTTAACGGCAGTTATCAGCTCTCTAAGATATTCAACATCTTCCAGTTTTGCGTGGCTACCAACGTTGGGACAGCTTACATTCAAAACAAAATAATCTACATAAGGATGAAGACCTTCGAAACAATCAAGATAATCCTGTGTATAATTTTCCGGCGTTGTATTGGTATTTTTTCCAATGTTTCCACCGATGATAATCTTGCCTTTGTTGCCTTTCAGCTTTTCAATCGCAGCTTTTAATCCGTCATTGTTGAAACCCATTCTATTGATGATTCCTCCATCTTCGATCAGACGAAATAATCTTTTCTTAGGATTTCCAGTCTGTGCTTTTGGAGTTACCGTTCCGATTTCCACAAATCCGAATCCTAAATCGCCTAATTCGTTGAATAAAACCGCATTTTTATCGAAACCTGCCGCTAAACCAACTGGATTTTTAAATTTCAGTCCGAAAACTTCTCTTTCCAGACGTTTGTCTTCAATTGGTTTTGGTAGAAATAATTTGGTTAAGAATCCGAAATTTTTAAGCATCGAAAAAGTAAAGTGGTGAACTTCTTCGGGATCAAATTTGAAAAGAAAAGGGCGAATGAGCGATTTGTACATTGAAAAAAAGTTTTACAAAAATAATCATTTTCAAATTAATGAATTATTGATGTGTGATAATTTATGTAAATGTTGGTCATTGGTTTTTTTAAACACAAATGATACTAATTTTTCAATAATAATCACAAATAATAGAATGTAAAATCTGTTTAATTCGCTAAAATCCACTATAGCTTTTTAACGCAAATATTTATCCTAAATGTAGAATTTTAAGGAGCAAAGATAAATCAGCAATTTGACTTAATCATGATTACTTTTTAATTTCGTCAGTTCGAGTAGCGTAGCAAAGCGGAGTGTATAGAGAACTTCGTCCAAAGTTCTCTATACATTTTTCTTCATTTCATTACGAAAAACACTCCTTTAGATTTGTAAAAAGAAAATTGATACTTTTATTAAGAAGAGACAAGTGTTTAAGTAAACTAATAATCACTCCGAGCAAAACTCATAGTTCGATTAAGACTTAAACACTTTCTTATCAAAAAACTCAGATAGAAATTCGGGATTGGAGCCCATTATTAAGGAGTTGAGATGATGATAAGTTTCTCTTTCAATTAATCAAAACAAATTTATGGAAAAAGTTTTTATTGGAATTGACATTAGTAAACTAACTCTGGATGTTTTCGTTAAGGGAGGTTCTAAAACACAGCATTATCAAATTGAGAATAATTCGAAAGCTATCAAAAAGTTTTTCAAAAGTTTCTCCAATACTGCAGATACCGTTGTAGGAATGGAAAATACAGGAAGGTATAATTTTGAACTTTACGAAGTTCTAAGTAATATGGACCTTTTAGTTTTTGTTATAAATCCACTTCATTTAAAGAAAAGCATCGGTTTTTTAAGGGGTAAGAATGATAAACTCGACAGTCAGAGAATTTGTATTTTTTTGGAGAAAAACCACATGGATTTAGAGCCTTGGATTGCTAAATCTTCAGAGATTCAAAAGATAAGTTTACTCAATGCAGAACGTAGACACAGAGTAAAAATAAAAGCAGGTTTATTAAGACAGATGAAAGATTTAAGCTTTCTTAAAAATCATACAGATAAGGAAATTATAAAACTTAATAAACAATTGATTTTACTTTTAGACAAGCAGATTAAAACAGTTGAGAAAAAGATGGTAGAGATTATTGAATCGAATGTAGAATTGAAGGATCAATATAAAAGAATACAGACTGTCCCAGGTGTTGGAAAAGTATTGGCTACTATGCTAATTGTTAAAACTAATGGATTTACAGAGATTCAATCGGCAAGAAAGATGGCTTGTTATTCAGGGGTAGTTCCGTTTGATCATCGCTCAGGTTCATCAATCTATTACAAACCTCGAGTCTCTACGATGGCTGATAAGGAATTAAAAAAGATTTTACATTTAGCTGCGTTGAGCTCCATAAGATTGAAAAATGATCTCGCTTCATATTTTCAAAGAAAGGTTTTAGAGGGAAAGAATAAAATGTCTGTCTTAAATGCAATTAGAAATAAAATCATACACAGAGTTTATGCTCTGATAAAAAATAATTCTGTGTATAAAAATAATTTGCTTATGTCATAGAAATCGAACTGACGTTTTTTTTTCAACTAGAAATACGCACTTAAATCAAGTTTCAAAATATCTCCTACTCTTTTGAACTCATCATCTATAGTAGCGCTGACCGTAATTCTTTCGTTAGAAATAGGATGATTAAAAATCAATTGATAGGCGTGAAGCGTCATTTTGGAGATACCAAATGTTTGAAGCCACAATTTATTTTGTTTATTGCAACCATGTTTGCGACAGCCCAAAATGGGATGCAAAATATGTTTAAAATGTTTTCTCAACTGATGAAATCTTCCTGTTTTAGGAATTGCTTCTACCAAACAATATCTCGAAGTCTGATGCTTTAAAAAAGGTAAATCTATTTCCGAAGTCTGTAGACGATGATAATAAGTAACCGCATTTTGTTTCACTTCATTTTCATTCACTAAATCATAATCGATTGTTTCTTCTTCCTTCGTCCAGCCCCTTAGAATGGCGATGTATTTTTTTTCAACCTTTTTTTCCTCAAACTGAGTACTCATCATTCTCAGCGTATCTTTATCTAAAGTAAATAACAAAACGCCCGAAGTTTTTCGGTCAAGTCGATGCACTGGATACACTTTTTGCCCAATTTGCTTTCTCAGTTCCTGAATAGCATACGTATCTGCTTCTCCGGAATAGAAAGATTTGTGAACCAATAATCCGCTTGGTTTGTTGATTGCAATAAGATTTTCGTCTCGATAAAGAATTTCTAACATGAGGCAAAAGTAGGAAAACTATACTACAAGACCGAACTATTGTTCGCGCTTAAAAGTGTAGTGAAAGATATAGGTTCCCATGTATTCTCTGCTTTCCACACTTACCAATTCCCAACCTTCATTACCATATTGGTTTAATGTTTTATCTATTTCATTCGGATCATATTCTACAGTCCAAAAACTTACTTTAGGCTTTACCACAATCGTTTTATATTCAAATCTTTTCTTCATAACACATATTTTATTTACAATATATAATAAATTTTAAACATATACTTTCCTTTATGTCTGACTTAATTTTTTAAACGCACTTTTGTCAATAGCCCTGATTGCAGCGGCATCCTTTTGTGATGAGGAACGAAGAGCAAAAGATATAGCGAAAAGCAGGTTTCCGGCTCCTAATAATTTCAGAATTAAAAACTTGCGTTATCCCGCTTCCAACTTGCCACATTTTCACTATTTTTGCAGTCAAGACGAAAAATTTATGGCAAAGCAAGAAGATGTTTTCAAGAAAGTGATTTCTCACGCTAAAGAATATGGGTTTATTTTCCCTTCCAGTGAGATCTATGATGGTTTATCAGCTGTTTATGACTATGGACAGAACGGTGCAGAACTGAAAAATAATATCAAACAATACTGGTGGAAAGCGATGGTACAGCTAAACGAAAATATTGTGGGTATTGATTCGGCGATTCTGATGCACCCGACTACTTGGAAAGCTTCTGGCCACGTTGATGCTTTTAATGATCCTTTGATTGACAATAAAGATTCTAAAAAACGTTTCAGAGCAGATGTTTTGGTGGAAGACTATTGTGCAAAAATTGAAGATAAAGAGAACAAGGAAATTGAGAAAGCTGCCAAAAGATTTGGTGATTCTTTCGATAAAGATCAGTTTGTGGCAACGAATCCAAAAATTCTGGAATACAGAGCAAAAAGAGAAGCTATTCTTTCAAGATTGGCAAAATCTTTAGAAAATGAAGACCTTGCTGATGTAAAAGCTTTGATTGAAGAGTTGGAAATTGCTGATCCTGATACAGGCTCAAGAAACTGGACGGAAGTAAGACAATTTAACTTAATGTTCGGAACTAAATTGGGTGCTTCTGCAGATTCTGCGATGGATCTTTATTTGAGACCGGAAACTGCTCAGGGAATTTTCGTTAACTTCTTAAACGTTCAGAAAACTTCTCGTCACAGACTTCCGTTTGGTATTGCACAAATTGGAAAAGCATTTAGAAATGAGATTGTTGCGAGACAGTTTATCTTCAGAATGCGTGAATTTGAACAGATGGAAATGCAGTTTTTCGTTGCTCCGGGAACAGAACTTGAATTCTACGAACAATGGAAGCAAAAACGTCTGAACTGGCATTTAGCTCTTGGTTTAGGAAATGAGAATTACAGATTCCACGATCATGAGAAATTGGCACATTATGCGAATGCTGCGGCGGATATTGAGTTTAATTTCCCTTTCGGATTTAAAGAATTGGAAGGTATTCACTCGAGAACTGATTTCGATTTGAAAGCTCACGAAGAATTCTCCGGAAGAAAACTTCAGTTCTTCGATCCGGAAAGAAATGAAAACTACGTTCCTTATGTTGTGGAAACTTCTGTAGGTTTAGACAGATTATTCCTATCCATTTTCTCTCATTGTTTAAGAGACGAAGTACTAGAAGACGGCTCAGAAAGAACAGTTTTATCTTTACCTCCGGCTTTAGCACCAATTAAAGCAGCAATTCTTCCGTTAATGAAGAAAGACGGCTTAGCAGAATATGCGGAAAATATCTTCAACGATTTAAAATACGACTTCAACTTATTCTATGAAGAAAAAGATGCAATCGGAAAACGTTACAGAAGACAAGATGCGATTGGTACACCTTATTGTATTACAGTAGATCATGATTCACTTACAGATCATACCGTAACCATCAGAGACAGAGACACGATGCAACAGGAAAGAGTTCCGGTTTCTGAGTTGAGACGAATCATCGACGAGAAAACAAATTTCAGAAATTTACTTTCTAAAATATAAAACTTTTTAAATTAAATATTTAAATCCCGACACTTTAAGTTCGGGATTTTTTTATTTTTGTTGAATTGCCAAAAATAAAAAGCTCAAAATATTCCATTGCTCATGAAAAAATTATTATCTGCTGTTGTCGCAGGAACCTCAGCAATAGCTGCCGTAATTTATCTTTCAGGGTATGGATATATTTTTAAAGCGATCGGGATCAATTTGAAAAAAGGTCCCATAACTCCTTCTATTGATGATGAGGAAAAATTCCCTTCTCATCCCGTTCCGAATGTACACCCAAAATCATGGGAAAAAGATGAAAAATACAATACTAAAATACTTTCTGAAAACGTTTTAAAAAACCTAAAAAAAACACGTGCTTCATCATTAATCATAATCCATGACAGCAAACTTGTACATGAGCAATATTGGAAAGACCACAACTCATCTTCATTGATGAATTCTTTTTCAATAGCCAAGGGAATTCTTTCAATTTTGGTCGGCTGTGCTATTGATGATGGCTACCTGCAATCTGAAGATCAGCTTATCTCTTCCATATTTCCGCAGTATAAAAACAGCCGCTATGGGCAATTTCTGACCATTCGCCATCTTATGACAATGCAAGCCGGGTTAGATTGGGAAGAAGAATATCGCCATCCCTTTGCACCCAACTCTAAACAGTATTTTGTTGATGATCTTGCAGAACAAGCTTTCAAAATAGACTTGAAAGAAATGCCCGGAGAAAAATATGAATATCAAAGTGTTGCTCCACAACTTTTAGGTCTTGCTCTGAGAAAAGTAATTGGCAAGCAACTCTCAACCTATCTCTCCGAAAAGCTCTGGAAGCCTCTTAATATGGAATTTCCTGCTAAGTGGAGTACCGATGAAAAAGGAATGGAAAAGACTTTCTGCTGCATTCATGCAACTCCGAGAGATTTTGCAAAAATAGGGCAGCTTATCTTGCAGAATGGTAATTGGGAAGGAAAGCAACTGATCAGTAAAGAATATTGCGAAAAACTGCTTACTCCTACAAAAGCTAATGATGCATTTTGTTTTACCATATGGGCAGATGACGACAACAAGATCAAACATAGATTTTTTTATGGGTTTTTGGGTCAGTTTATCATTATGATTCCGGAAAAGAAAATGGTGATCGTGAAAACAGGTTTTTATAACCGACTTGAGGTTGATGAAAAACTAAGACCTCTTCAGGTAAAACTTCTTGTTGATGAGTTTACTAAAATGGTATAATTCATTTATTTTTAAGAAAACAAAAGCTTTCCTGTTTTTATTTAAAGATAATTCGGGTAATTTTCTATTTTTGTGAAAAGTTCATTAATGAAGAAAATTTATTTACTCCTTTTTGGTCTGGTACAAGCATTTGCCTATTCCCAAACACAGGATTTAGCCTCATTAGCTTCGGGAGAATACATCGGAATGAATGCTTTATTTGACGATAAAGATAATCTCTACGGCTACATCTCATTATATTCTTATGGTAAATCCGGAGAAAAAACCAAAAAATTTGAATATGTAATTCTTGATAAAAACCTCAACCCTGTTGCCAACAAGGAGTTTGAAGGTGATATCACTGCGGCATCTTATTTAGGGTATGTTGATTTTAAAGGTCAGATCATTCTGCGACCTTCACAGCTGGATTATTCACAAATAAAACTGCGTGATATTTTCACGCCCGTTTCGATGGTGATTGATCCTAAAACCAATACCATTAAAAGAAAAGTCTATTACGATTATCAAAACGGAGCTTTTAAAGAAATCAACCAGCCCAAAAACTGGAAAGAACAGAGAAAAGAAAACCGTGAAGAGAAAAAAGAAAAAGGCTATAACTATGTTTCTGCCGTTGGCGAAATTAAAGAAGGCGGATTGATTGCCATTGAATATAATGACTATGGAAAGTACGTCAACAACAATGCGATCATAAAATTTGATGATGATAAAAAAGAAATCTGGAGATATCAATACAATACCAACGGAGACAAAAAAGTATTCTCAGACCTGAGCATTCTGGATAAAGATGAAAAACATCTGTACGGAATTTTACGTAAGGTAAATGGAGATGACAAAACCTTTACACTTCTGGTACTTGACATGAAAACCGGAAAAGAATTATCAAACAACCCAATAACAGGACTTTCTCCCGAAACAATATACAATATTGATGTTTTCAATTCCGGAGGGATGAGGATTGATAATGACAAGACATTTGATGATAAAATAATTTTTACGGGCAGAAATTATTCCTCAACGATGAATCCTTTTGGATATGCAAGGCTGATGATTAACAAGTCAGATTTTAGTACAGATACAAAAGCCATCAACTACAAACCTGATTTCCTTAAATATATTCCCGGCATCAATGTTCATGGATATGTAGAAGCCGGTTACAGTTTGCAGACAAAAGACATGTACTTTATGAGTGATGGCAGCGTAGGCATTTTGGCAGAAAAATATAAGCCTTCTACAGATTATACCGCTTCTAAAACAACAGATCTGGTGTATGTTTCTACCGATAAAGATTTTAAAATAAAAGAACTGAAAGTTTTCGAAAAGGAAAAAACAAAATGGGCCAATAACGATTATCTTTTTTCTCAATATCTGAATAATGGCAAAGATGTCGTTTTCTTTTACAGAGACTATCAGAAAGACCAAGTCACCAAAGAAAAAAAATGGAATCTCTTTATAAACACTGTGATCGACGGTACATTTAAACAGGAAATTATTCCTATTTCTGAGAAAGACAATTACATCGTCACTCCTTATGTGGGAAAAGAAGGATATATTCTTTTGAGAGAGTTTAACGAAAAAGAAAAATTCAACAAAATACGTCTAGAAAGGCTGAATTATTAATGAAAAACTCCTGATTTGATCAGGAGTTTTTGTTTTGATAGTAATCGGAAATATTTTTTATTTCGTCCAAGCTCAGGTTCCACATAAAGTTGAGAAACTGTTGATAGCTTTCGCTCTGATTTTTCGGGTCTACCCGATCGAGATATCGATTTAGATTGTAATTTTTCCTTCCTTCATAGATTTTGGCAAAACATTTTCCCAGCCATTTTTCATAATATTTTTCTTCTTCCGCATCCTGCAAAAACTGCAGACTGGTGTAAATTCCCAATCCATAATCTTCTGCATGATAGAAATTGGGTAAGATTTCCATTCTTGCAATTTTTCCCAATGAAGTAAATGATTCGGATGCTTTTTCAGAAGATGAAGATGTTTTGAGCTCCGGAAATATCTTCTTAAGTTTTTCAATCCTTAGAGTAACTTCCGGGTGAGAAGCCAATGAATCTTTATCTAATTTTTCTTTAAAATGATTATAATTATAAAGTGAAAAATCTTCTTTCTTCAGCCATTTATCCTGAAAAGCCTGTTTAGGAAAATTAAAATATTTCTTATAGGTTTCAATTTTTAATTCTCTTGGTGAGATGGTATCAAAATCCTGAAGCCTTTTTAAAGCATTCACAAATTCTCCTTTTATAAAATCGCTGTTCTTAAAAACTGCATACCCTAAAGAATCTGCCTGCATTTCATCTTTTCTTTTCTCAACACCTTTTTTATACATTCTGCTTTTTAGAATATCAAAGGCTTTCTGATTTTTATTTCCGGCAGTCGCTTTTATATTTTGAACCGTAATCTTATCCTGCCGATCATCATTAATAAAGCTCATAAATGTTCTCAGAGAATGTTCCTCTATTTTATGTCCCAGCTCATGCGAAATTACGGAAGCGACCTGATCATCGTTATTGAGCCAGTTAAAAAGCCCCATATTTATCACAAAAGTTCCGTCTGCCATACAGTATGCGTTGGGCGTATTGTCTTTTGCAATAAGGATCTGAAGTTCTTTGGGAATCTGATGATTATTTTTCCTCAAACGCTCAATCAGAGACTTTACTTTTGAGTCAAATACTGATGTGAAAATGAAATCTTTTTCTTTCACTTTCTTTTCAAAATCTTTCTCAAATTCTTTATAAATCTTAGAGAGCTCATTTCCTGTTTTTCCGGAATATTTAAGCTTAAGATTTTTAATCAACAACTCATTATTTGCCGAAAATATTTTCAGGAATTCTTTTCTTTGAACATAATCTGCGGTATCAAGAGGTCTGTACGTCTGTGCGATACAGATTGCAGAAAACATAACCAGCAAAAAAACAGTCAATTTTTTGATCATATATTTTATCAATTAACACAAAAATAATTCATTTCAGAGTACATTTATTACTTTCTCTTCAAATTTATTTTAAATTTGTTACAGATCGTTTATTATGACAATTTTATTTTATTTCATCGTTTTTATTCTTGCTTTGGCGGCATTAATATATCTTTTAGGATACGCTTACCTTTTCAGCGGAATTTCTAAAACCTATCTTCGTGGGAAATCGAGTGCGAACATTGATGACGGGAAATTTTTTACGAAAAATATCATTCAAACCACAAATCCTGTTCTTTGGGATGAGCATCCTGATTACAACAAAAAAGAATTACCGAAAAACATAGTTGATGATTTGATTCATTCAAATACCGCTTCATTTTTAGTCATAAAAGATGGAAAATTACTGCACGAACAATATTGGAACGGATATCATGAACTTTCGAAAACGAATTCATTTTCTATGGCAAAAGCAGTTACCGTAATGCTTTACGGCAAGGCTTTAGAAGAGGGAAAAATTAAAAATATCGATCAGAATTTTTCCGAATTCTATGATGAGTTTAAATTGAAACCTTTTGGTAAAGATTTAAATTTAAAACATCTTGCCCAAATGGAATCTGGCTTAATTTGGGATGAAAATTACAAAAACCCTTTTCTGCCGAATGCCAGAGCGTATTATGGAAGAAGTCTCATCAAAGCTACATTTTCAAGAAAATTTAAAGAGAAACCAGGCGAAAGATTCGAATACCAAAGCGGTTCTACACAGCTTCTAGGGTTTGCAGTAAAAAAAGCAATTAACCAATCCTTATCAAGTTATTTATCGGAAAAATTCTGGATTCCTTTGGGAATGGAACAGAATGCCGATTGGAGTGTCGACGAAAGCGGAATGGAAAAAACCTACTGCTGTATTCATTCAAATTCGAGAGACTTTGCAAAACTCGGACAGTTGTTTATAAATGACGGAAAAGTAGGTGCCAATCAGATTCTGAATTTAGATTTCATTGAACAAATGAGAACTCCCACCAAAAAATCTGATGAAATTTACGGAATGGGTTTTTGGATTAATAACGATAATCCTATAAAACATTATTATTTCCTTGGACTTCAGGGACAATACATTATTATGATTCCGGAACATAAAATGGTCATCGTAAGAACAGGAAGCTATAATAATTTGCCTAAAACAGATCGGGGAAGACCGGATCAGGTGAAGTTTTTGGTGAATGAAACGGTAAAGCATTTTGCTTAAAGGTTGAAGCTAAGATTGAGGTTGAAAATATTTTTTTAACCATTAAGATTAATTAAATTGCTAAGGGAGATATTAAGGAAATATCTAAAGATAATTAAGCACATCGTTAAATTCAGATTTGTCTGAACCTTAAAAAAGCTTAAGAACCAAAAGACCTTCCTATTTAAATTTTATTTTTAAATTGAATTATGCAAAAGTACAATCCTTTAGTAGATGAATATATTGAGAAATCTCAAGATTTTGCAAAACCGATTCTACATTATATTCGTGAGATTGTGCATGAGTTTTGTCCAGATTTGGAAGAAGCTATCAAATGGAAGTTTCCGACATTTATGTATAAGGATAAAATTCTCTGCTCAATGGTTTCTTTTAAGCAGTATTGTAGCATGGGATTTTGGCTGCACGATGAAATGCAGACGATAAAAAATCTTGAAACGGATGTGGAAAAAACAAATATGTTCAGTCTCGGCAAGATTACCAAACTCGAAGATCTTCCTTCAAAACCCCAGCTTAAGAAAATTATTCTCGAAGCGATGGAACTGACCGACATGGGTGTGAAACTGAAAAAAGCACCACCTTCAAGCACAGTAATTGAAGTTCCCGAATATTTTAAAAATGCTTTAAACCAAAATAAAAAAGCGCTTGAAGTTTTTGAAAAAGCTTCTCCATCATTTAGAAAAGAATACATTAACTGGATTGTTGACGCCAAAACAGAAACCACCAGAAATAAAAGAACGGAACAAGCTCTGGAGTGGATTGCCGAAGGAAAAGGGCGGAATTGGAAATATGAAAAAAAGAAGTGATTTGGCTGGAAGTCAGATGATGGAAGCTGGATGTTTACAAGACTGAAGACAATTTTAATTGTAAACTAAACTCTTAGTGGAATCTGAAATTTGCTTCAGGAAGCGTATTATTTTTTAGAAAAGCCTCATATTCCGGTGATATTTGTGCACGTCCCCAAGTATTTTTTCCGCTCATACTTCCCAAACGAACTTTATCTTTTCCGTACTTTTTATTCATTGCATCCATCGCTTTCATCACAGGTAAATGTTGATTTTGAGTATCTTCTTCAAACAAATTAATCAATCTTTGATCTTCGGGCACAAAATCATTGACAATAACTCCGGCTTTTTTATAATGAAATCCTTCCTCAAAAATAGATTCAAATAATTCATTCACTACCCTACCAATAAGGATTGATGAATTGGTGGGATTAGGAAGAATCTGAGTTCTTGCATTTCTATATTCCGGTAAATCTTTTCTGAAACGATTGGTCTGCACGAAAACCGTAATCATTTTGCAGCAGGTATTTTGTTTTCTTAATCTTTCTGAACAATACATTCCAAAAGTTTCTACTCTTTCGCGCACGTCTTCTTTCTTAGTCAGCATTTGCATGAAACTTCTTGTAACGGCAATCGATTTTTTAGGTGAAGGAACATCTAATTCCAGCTGACGGATTCCTTTCAACTCATTAATCATTCTTACGCCATGAATTCCCATAACTTTTCGAACCCACATCTCGGGTTTTTGAAGTAAATCCCAGGCTTTATAAACACCGTTGTCATTCATTTTGGCGCTAAGTTTTCGACCTATTCCCCAAACATCGCCGATGTCGAGCCATTTTAAAGCTTTTTCAATTTTTTCGGGAGTGTCTAAAATATAAACGCCCTCATTGAACTTTTCGGGAAAATCTTTTACAATTCTGTTGGCAACTTTACATAAGGTTTTTGTGGGAGCAATGCCAATACTTACAGGAATATTGACTTCATTTTTAATTCTTTCACGAATTTCAAGACAATAATCATAAACACTAATATATTTAAAGCCTGTGAGGTTTAAAAATAACTCATCGATGCTGTAAGTTTCGTATTCTAAAACGTAAGAACTCGCAAGTTGAATCACTTGCTGGCTTTTAAAATTATACAATTCAAATTTTGCAGAGAAGCTTTTTACATCATGTTTTTTAAAAAGTTCTTTATACTTAAATGCTGGAGCCGCCATCGGAATTCCCAAATCTTTCGCTTCTTTACTTCGAGACACAACACATCCATCGTTGTTGGAAAGTACAACAACAGGTTTGTTTTCAAGTTCCGGATCGAGCGTTCTCTCACAGGAAACAAAGAAATTATTGCAATCTACTAAGGCGTACATGATATTAAAAATGACTGTTTGAAAGTACAAAGCTATAACTTTTAAAACAGAATACTATGTTTAATTAAACTTTTAACACCATAATTATTTAGCTAAAAATCAACCAGTTAAATACTTTAAAACACGTCATGTTTTGTCGCATTAATGTATTAATCAGTGTTTACAGAAAGTTTATTTTTTTATTCAAAATAACATTTTTTTCATTCTCAACACGTCAAGTTTTGACGTATTACATATCTACATTTGCTTTCCAAAGAAATTAAAATTATGGATAAAGTAACCTTACAAAGAATTGAAAAATTACATCCTTTTGTGAGAGAGGAGGTAAAACAAATTATTAAAGAATGTGATGAAGCTCTCACGGGAAAAGCAAAAATCAGAATCACTCAGGGACTGCGAAGTTTCGAGGAACAGGAAAGATTATATGCCATCGGAAGAATTACTTCAGGAAAGAAAGTAACCAACGCAAAAGCCGGGCAAAGCATTCATAATTATGGTTTAGCAGTGGATATGTGTTTAATTATTGACGGAAAAACAGCAAGCTGGGACACCGCAAAAGATTGGGACAATGATCAAGTTGCCGATTGGTATGAGTGTGTGAAAATTTTCGCAAAACACGGCTGGGATTGGGGTGGAAACTGGAAAACCTTCAAAGATCTTCCCCATTTTGAAAAGAAGAATATTTTAACTAAAAAAGGATTGGTGAAAACGAGCTGGAGAATGCTTTTGAAGATGAAAATGGATAAAGATGGATATGTGATATTTGAAAAATAATTTAACATAATTAATTTAACACGTCAAGTTCTGTCGCACTTCGCTTCTACCTTTGCTTTACCAAATAACAATAGGAAAAAATGAAAAAAACAACCATTTTATCTTTGGACGGTGGGGGAATAAGAGGCATTATTACCTGTATTATTTTACGCTATATAGAAGAGCAGTTACAGCATCACCATAAACCGGGTGCGAAGCTTGGAGATTATTTTGATCTGGTTGCCGGAAGCAGCACCGGAGCATTGATTGCTTCTATTATCCTCTGTCCTGATGAACACCGAAAAGCAAAATATTCGATCCAAAAAGGGTTAGAATTATATGCTGAAAAAGGTGGCGACATATTTCAGGTTTCTTTTTGGGAGAAGCTGGTTAATCCTTTCGGATTGCTCAATGAAAAAATCTCCCAGGAAGCCCTTGAGAAAAACCTGAATGATTTTTTTGGGAAACTCGAATTAAAAGAATTAATAAAACCTTGTTTAATCACAAGCTACGATATAGAAAACAGAAGAGCCAAATTATTTAATTCGTGTAAAGCCAACTTAAGTACAGATAATTTTTATGTAAAGGATGTTTGCAGAGCAACTTCAGCTGCACCTACCTATTTCAGTCCGGTTCAGATTAAGTCGATGTATGGGCAGATTTTCAGTTTAATTGATGGCGGAATGTTTGCCAACAACCCTGCACTTTGTGCCTATGCAGAAGCAAGGAGAACTCCTTTTGCCGAAGTTTTTAAAAACCATCAGAAAGCAAATCACCCTACCGTAAATGATATGATTATTGTGTCAATCGGCACCGGATTGGAATCTAAAAGCTATTCGTTCAGGAAAATGGAGAAAGCGGGAAAAATTGGTTGGGTAACTCCTATCATTGATATTTTGATGTCTGCCAATGCTGAGACTGTAGATTATCAGCTTTGCCAGATGTTTCAGACTTTGGGACAGCGAAATCAGAAAAATTATTACCGAATCAATCCGTCTTTAAAAAATGCATCTCCTGCGATGGATAATGTATCGAGATCAAATATTGAAAACCTGATACAGGCCGGACTAAGCTACATCGATGATAACAGAGAAACTTTAAATCAAATTGTACAAAAATTAATCAGAAACAAAATATAAGCTTTTTTACTTATATCTGGTCAATATAATCTAATTAGATTATATTTCAAATATTTAAATTTATTAAAACACACGTCATGTTTTGTCGCTTCTACCTAATAATTTTGAAGTAGAGATAAAGACAAAAAACAAAATCCCAAACTTTAAAAAACTTTTTTGAATTCAACATTTTCACATGATGAACAACCAGAAGTATGTTCCAATTTTAACCCATATTTAAAAACAAAAAACATGGAAACACCAAATCACAACACCTATACTATCTTTGATGAAGACCTTTACACCATCAACTGGAGCGATATTGAAAACACAGAAATAGACTACGACAACTATCTCGACGAGATTGAAAATTTCTTCAGAGAAGACTTTGAAAATGATATTCTGGAAGAAGATATCTTTTAAGCCCGTTGTACATTTTGAATTATTGTCTTGCCAAAATAAGTGGAACGGCTTTGTATAGCTTGATTTCGGTATTTTTTTACACTTCTTTGTATAACCTTGCGTTTTTTTATCGCTAGGAAAGACAAAGTTTTTATAATAAATGTTATTTTTTAAGATAAACAATGGCATTTCATTTAGCAAAGAAATACAAAGGCTTTAATTATCAGCTGCTTGACGGTATCTGCAAAATGCACAATGGGTATCTTTTAATTTATTTTTTACACGCTCAATTCTTACGCTGTCCATGAATGGAAACGTTTCACTAAAGTAACATCATCAGTAAAATTATTTCTGATAGAACAAAGAAGAGACTATCTCAAAAAAAGACAGTCTCTTTTTATTAATTCTATTGCATTAAACATTTTAACTTTCAAATTATTTTTCAATCTTAATAATCAGGAATTTATTATTTATAATCAATGAATATTTTAATATTATAAAGATAAATTCATAATTTTCGCACATTAATTATTTAGATTAAAATATATTATGAGATTACTTTTATTATTTTGCTTTATGCTTTCAGGTTTTGTTTTTTCTCAGAAAATTCAGCTTAAAAAAGATAAAATTCTTTACAACGAAAAAGAAGTTGCGATCATAAAATCTCCCTACAGAGATCATTATGAGTTTTACAATTTAAACAATCAGAAAGCTTTTGATCTTGATTTAAAAGGCGTTGCTTTAGCCGGAAAAGAATTTTTATACTATCTGGATATGAAATCTGCGGACGGAAAAACGACTCAGATTCCTTACGAAGTTTTGATCACTTCTTTTAAACCCGATCGTATCATTGCTCATCAATTGGCGGTAAAATATAATTTCTTTAATGAAAAAGGTCTGAACACAGCAGAGATTGAACAGTTTTTTAACGTTCAGAGAGAAAATTTAGCCGATAAATATCTTCAGGCAAAAGCCAACAGCATCGCCGGTGAAAACGATAGACAAAGCAGCCTGAGCAATATAAGATCTCTTTATAATCCAAGGATTGGCTCAAAAGGTGAAATTTTGATCAATAATGGAAATTATCCTGCAAAGATCATTGGATATTCTACTGCTTTTAATTGCGGTTTTGGAAGTGGAAGTCCTTGTCTTGAAGTGAGTGATCTTGACGGAATAAAAGTGGCAAGAATGTATGAAAGCAAACAAGGAATCAAAACGTATCTGGTTAAAACTTTTGACAATCATGAATTTACATTTGTAGCAACCAGACCTTATGCTCCTTCAGATTATGCTTTTGTGAATGAATTGATTGCCAATCTTTTCATAGAAGGTTACACACTCGAGCATCAGGCTTACTATAAAAACCAGGAGCTTCAGCATGCAAAAGTGAAAGATGCAATCGACAGAAGTATCAATCTCTATGACGTTCAAGGATATGTCGTAGAAAAATCCGGTAAAAAGACAGAAGGATTGATCACGATCTGGTTTGAAAAGCTAGATACCGAAAGAACAGGACAGAAATTACCCACCGACGGAGCAGATTTGTTTGGTCAAAGAGTGAGTCTCAAAACCAATTTACCGGGAGGAAGCGTGAGAACCAAAACATATAATGCCGACTCGGGAATATATTTTTGTGTGTCTTACAACGGAGGTGAAGATTGCTATTATGGCTTGGATGTAAAAGGCGAACTGATGAAAAAGCTTCAGAACTATGGAGACCTTCATGGTAATAATTCTTATTTCTACAGACTAATAGCCAAGGAAAATAAAATCATGCTTCTACAGGATCCTGTAGAGCTTCAAAAATATGTCGTGAAAACAGATATCCAGCAAAAAGGCCAGATGCTCGATAATCGATCCAGTGAAAAACTGTCTCTGAAACTGGCAGATTACCTTAAAGACTGTAAAACTCTTTCTGAAACGTTGAAGAAAGAAAGTTTAGACCTGAAAAATGAAGAAAACCTGATTCATATTATTTCTGAATACAGTACCTGTAAGAAATAATTTCTATCATTTTTTCATCTCAGGCTCGGGGATCAAATTTTTCAAATTTGATCCCCGAGCCTTTTTATTTCATTAAAGAATCTTTTTAAACTTTTTTAAAAGAAATAATAATGCGTCAAGTTTTGACGTCGGCCGCCGATACCTTTGTTTCAGAAATAACAACAGAATAAAAGCAACACACTATGTAAAAACAAGAACGTAAACGAAACTTATAGTTTAAATAAAAAAAGTCTAATAAATATTTACAAATCAACTGAGCTTGATTAAATATTAAAAAAAACAAAACTTAACAACATGAAATAAATACAATAATTATTATGAATTCTAATCACAGAATTTTTACACGAACAAGCTTTTTAAAAAGCTTATTAAAATTTTATATCACAAAAAATAACACCAAATGCCACAAAACACTATACAGAGCTCCACGCCTACTTCTTCTGATGGCAATGGCCTGAATGTAAGACCGGATCTTTTACCGGAATCTTATCTCTTTATTGAGAAAAAAGCTTTTACACAGGCACAGACTGATAAATTTGGTATGACAGGAGATACTACATTCAGGACAACCTCCCGAATTAGCTATACCGGTAAAATATTCACCATCTGTCAGGGACAGGTACTCATTCAGCCCAATTCGGATGATCCGACTAAAGTCAATCTTATTTTAAAGCCTTTCACGCAGCCTATTAAGGGACTTGCCATTAAATATTTTATTTACCGTGGGCTTAAAGCATCAGACTTTTTTGGTACTAACCAAACGATTAATCCTATTTCAAATGCTACAGGTTTTGTAAAACATATCAGGGATGATTTTCAGAAATTGTATAATATGCTGAACCTTACAGAACCTACACTGACAGCACAATACATTGGGTATCCGGGAACAGGGCCATATGAACAAGCTACAAACTTGCTTATCGATGATTTCTTCTTTAAAATCTCACAGGAAGATGCAGGAAGTGCTCCTGCGGATCAGAAAGCTTTCGAACTGCCAATGATTCCGAGAGGAACTCATCTGGGAACGATAGATCCAAATAACTCCTTCGGTATTGACATCGTTCTCAATGAAGGAGATTACACGATTGAAAATGATCCGAATCCGTTTAAACTGGACTTAAATTTTGCTCGTTTAAACAATCACATTTTAAATTCAACTTCGGGAGCCAATGCTTTTGAAAACAAACTGATCAGGGAATCTGCTACACAATTCATCGATATTGCTGCTTTCTACGGACTTCACACGCACGGAAAAGGAAAACTTCATGCAAGCAATAACGGACAGGACACCGTACTGCAGACCAATGATGAGATTTACAGCGCTATTGAAGGATTTGCTACTGCCAAAACGACTTATCTGTACATTCTGGGAAGCAGGCAGCGTTCTTATAATTTCTACAATAATCATCCTATTGGGACAACCACCAATGATTATAAAAAGGGAACCACAACTGCCAACCTTGTTGCAGGAAAATTTTCGGAATACTGGCCTTTGCAGGAATTTACGGATACCCCTTCTTTAGCTATTCAGCTTACGACAGATAGCAATGATGCAGCAGCATTATATGTAAAACAGGGGATTTTGAATGTAAATACTGCTAACGAAGATTACTTCATCCGAGGAGAGAATCTTTTGCAACAAGCAGATGCCAACAACACTGTCGATACCGAACTTACAAAACCCATTGTTTTTGATGTAAAGAAAACAAGCACTGGAACCAATATAGGGTCTTTTGTGCAGTTGATTTACGAGGGAAAAGCTCTTGAAATTACGAATGTAGTTCCGCCTTTAAGCTCAGGAGAATCATTATTTCTAAAGGATATTGATGATGTGTTTGGATTGATTAACGTAACACCTCATATTCAGCCTAAAAGCACAAATGAATTGAGGTATGTAATTGATCAGAATCTATTGTTGATTGATTTTGAGAATAAGACAGGAGGAAAAGACATTGCGACCGTTACGACAAAGAGAGTTGAGGATCAGATCATGAAAAATGATACTGAAAGTGTAAAAAGAGTGACCCATGAAACTTTGTTGAATAATATTAGACAAAGCGTTGGAGGTTTCTTTGAAAGCAGAAGTGCTTATCAAGATAATAGTAATAGTGGTTTCATCAATTATGATAATGAAAGAAACAATTTTTATCAACCTGAAAAACCATATTATTTTAAAACTATTTCCCTTACTAATATTTTAAATGAAACAATAACCGCTTTAACATTAGATAATGAGAAAGGAACAATAGCTAGTAAGAAAATACTCGGAATAACTGAAGAAGAAAATTTACAAATCCTTAATATTATTGATCAATACAACCTTAACAACCCTAAGTTTTATTTAAATGAGGAGATGTCAAACGGAAGTAATATTAAAGTTGCTCCGGAAAAAATATCTTATAAAATGTATTCATTATCGGTAATAGGTGAAAATATTACTGGAGAAATAAAAATAGTCATTCCATCTCAAAAAATATACATAATAACTATTGATGATTTGGTTTTCACCAGCAATGATTATGCTAAATGGAATCCCAGAATCTTTAATACTCAAAAATTAACTCCAAGTTTCTTTATCAATGAAAGCAGCGATTTTATACGGTAATTATGATGGCAAAGGAAATGCCCTTGTAATAAGAACAAACAATTTAGTTGATCCTTTGTATACTATTGGAGGATACTTAATAGGTTTTACAAAAAATCATATAGCATATTATCATTTTGTTAAATCTGATTTTAAAAATGATGATAAAAATAGTATTGATGCAGGCTATTATTCTGTTGATGATTGGCTGAGATATTGGGCAGATCAGATAAAAATTGAAGAAGTTAGAAAGTTTGAAAATGTGTTATTTGAACATGTAATGAATGGGGATCTTATTGTTATCCAAAAACATAAGATAGCACAGAATATGATCAACTATAATATTAATGAAGAATATGAATATGTCTGGAATTCTAATCAACATTTATTACCATTTACAGAAAAGATTTATATTCCTGCAGGCATAACTGCTGTACCACTTACATATAATCCACAACAGAATGCGACTAATTTTTTCAACAATACCAAACATTTAATTAATCAAGTATCTGGAGATAAAAAAGATGAATTATCAAAAGCTTTAGTATATTCGGCATATTGTATACACCATATAAATAATTCTATACTTACACTATTTGCAGAACCCGCGTATCTTGATCTTATTACTGAACAAAAAAATTTTTGGTCAAATCCTTTTACAGACACATCGGGTCTAAATGAGGATGAAATAATAAATCTCGTGCATAATTTTTATGTTGAAGTTCTTAATTTTTATAGCACAGGTTTTAGAAGTAAGAAAAAAATTGAATCTGCTTCACAAAATAAAAAGTTTTTCTATTTAACATTATTTATGGGCGTAAAAGCCCTCACATCATTAACATCAAAATTGAAACTTGAAATTCTCAAATCAGCAACAAATGAAATGAGCGAATATTTCGAAAGAGAAGCAGTAGAAAATTTAATTGTCAGAATAGCATGTTCTTTTGATGTAAATTCACTTAATAAAATTGATGAATTCTTAGAAGGATTAATAAAACAAGAAAACTTAATCAACAAAGAACAGGTAACATTATATCAGTATATTTATGATAGAATGAGCACTAGCTGGAATATGAAAAAAGGTATTATTCAGATAACCAATTGGATTGCGAAAACCAGTTTTCAACCAGTAAATACAAAAAGTGCATTTGTACAAGCACTCTACTCCTTATGGCAGTTTAGTAAATTCAACCCCTATAATGAAGATGGGGAATTAAAAACCGGTGTACTTTATATAAAATCTTTAGAACCCAATAAAAATAAACCCTCTACAGATGCCTTTTTCGTTGAAGATTCTTCTGTACCAGCACCCAATGTATTATATAATTATAGTTATGAAACAGCATATCAAGTTTCTATAGGAGTACATTCAGGTTGGCCTTACGCATATGCTGGCGATACAGAACATTTCTATAAAATTAAATATCCATCTGCAGCTCCAATTTCAATCCCTTATGAGTCAGAAAAGAGAATAGGAATATTTTTTGACAACTTTACTTTTGAATTCAATGGAACTAAAATACAAGCTACTCAAAATAAATTACCTTGGATTGACACTGATTCATATTTTTCTAAATATTCTGAAACAAGTCAACTGTATGGAACTTATGATATTTTTCAGCCTGTAAGTTTAATTAATAACAATATTGATTCTGCCGTTCCATTACTGACAATATATGGTGATAAAGTAAAAATAGGAAATGGAAATTTAACCATAAATTCTTTTGTCCCTGTTTTTGTTTTAAAAATGATTGATGATTTAGGAGATAAAAGTGATGCAGAAACTGTTTTAGGCTATGCTGTAGATGGTGTTCTTACTTTGTCAGGAGTTGGTAATCTAACTAAACTAAGACATCTTAAGTGGGCAGCATTAGGAATGCAAGAAACTGCACTAGTTTCAAAGACTGGGCTAAGGATTGTTCTTGGAGGAGTTGAATTTACAAGTGGAGTTTTAGGTTTTTTTGCAAATTTTGTTGAGTGCAGTCCTAATGATGATTTCTGCAAAAATGTTAAGAACTTTATCATGCTATTACAGTTGGCAACTTTATCTGTTTCTGCTGTTGATACAGTAAGTACGTTAGCTTTAAAAGCATCAGCAAGAAGAATTGCTAAAGCTGCTGGAGGTAATGATGCTATTACAATTAGACAAAATGTAGAAAATCGGCTTAGACAACTAAATCCTAGTGCAGATAACGCATCAATTCAACAAGCTGCATCAAGCATTTATTTATTTAGTGGAGTGGCACTAAGCCCCAAAGTAATCAAAGCTATATTAAAAAAAATCAGTAATGCCTTTAAAGGCAAAAGTTGGGGAATGGATGTAACTTATACAGATGCATTTCTAACAGACTATATTAAGCTCTGTAAGCAGGAGCTTGGGCTTACCGAAGATATTATCACAGATTTAGTTTATGTCGCCAATAGAAAAGAGCCTGCAAATAAATTTATAACTACTGACCAATTAATTTTACAGACGAAATTTTATGTCAATGAAGTGTTAAAAAGAGGATTTTCTGCAGGATTTAGTAATCTGAATGATTATAAACAATTTTGTAATACATTTAGAAACAAATTGAAACAAAATTTCTCTGAAATGCCCAAAAACTTATCTCATTATTTTGATGATGCTGAGTTTGTCGTCCAAGGATCTGGCACAAGAACATGGAAAATTGGTGATCCGGAACCACCCGCAGGACTTATAAAACCTACTAAGCAACCAGAAGATATTGATATTGGTGTAGTTCTACAACCTTGGCAATATGATGCTTTTCAACAAGAATTAATTAAATCCATTAATCAAATGATTGATACTGGTACTATCAATAAAAAACAAGGAGCTCTAATTGTTGATAGAATTAGATTCAGTAATGATAAGATTATGTATCGAAAGATTTTTGATGAACTTGAAATAAATAATAAAAACTTTTTAGAAGAACTAAGAGAAAGTTGCAAGGACTTCACTAATTTTGATGCAGAGGGTATAAATTTTGCGATCATAAAAAAATATGACCAAGCTGACCTTAAGCCAGCAATCGATTTTAAATATTAATATTATGAAACTATATAAAAACAGTAAAGGCAATTTAGTTACTGAGCAGCAAATTAATATAATGGATAGTTATAGCATAGAAACTATTGAGGACATTTCTGGAAAACTTAAAATAATAGAACATTACAGAGGTTTTAGTGGAGAGCCATTTAAATATTTTGAATATTTTCTTAGCCCGAATGAAAATAAGAATGATATCATTCAATATTATCAAAATCAATCTTTATCTTCAGGAATTATTATCTATTTAAATAAACAAACTTCTTTTGATTTTGAGATGTGGGATTGGGAAGATTACTCAAAAACAGGAACATTAATATCAAAGGGCAAGATTGTTTATGACAGTCAAAAGAGAGAAATTTTTTACTGCGTTATTGACCAGCAAACTAATGAAATTGCTTACAATCCAAAACCAAGAAAACATTATTATGGTAATTCTAATGATCCTAATAATTTAAAATTAGATTTTAAATATGAACTTGATTCTCAAACAAATCAAATTAAAGTGTCTATTGATGATGATAATGAAACATCCGGTGTAATACATACTATGAAACAAGATTATTTTATTGAAGTTTTTGGTCAAAATTTTTGGGATTCTCATTCATATTATCATTCATTATTACCATTACTTCCCATATCATCAGTCATTTAGCAGTAGGAGTAAAATATAATTTCTAATTAATAATGTTAGCAATTTAAGTTTATTCGATTAAAAAATTAAGTAGTCATTACTTAATATAGCTTTTGTTTGATTAAAAAAACAAAGCTTTACCACCCTCTAAACACAAAATAATTTTCATGCCAAATCAAACACCGGTAACACATAGGTATTACCCGAGGTTATCCTCTGTGGTTACACCAGACCAGATTCCAGACATTCTGGGATTTATAAAAGACGGAGTCGTTGGGCTCCTCGACAAGATCTATTACAAAGATTTGCAGTACAGTAAAGGCCCGAAAGGAGATTCGGCTTTCTATAGTTTATCTCTCGTATCAAAAAGATTAGACATCGAAATTCCGGGAACGGGTATTTCTTTGGTTCTCAATCCGGATATGACAGGAAACGATTCTCAGATCTCCTCCTTTCCGATTACAATCGAATATCAATGGAAAATCCTGGCGTATCTGCGCCAGTTCAGTTTAGGAAACTTTTCCTTTGAACCTCTGCAAATCTTTGAAGTCGCACTTCGAGTGCTGAATATTACGGAAGAACAGGCTATTGCACATATGGTCAATACTTTCGTAGAACCTGATAATCAGGACATCACCCCGCTGATGCAGTTTGTGCAGGAACTGAATACTGATCAGAATTTAGGATTAAATATTCCTACCGATGCAACAACGGTAACCGATGTCGTAAAAGACATCTATGCAAAAGCAGGCAAATATGCTTCTTTAGCAGCTTTTGCAACTTTTTTATTATCAACTGACATCCAGGAAACAGGGAAGAAAGTAAAAGAATTTTTCCAATCACTGATTCCTCAGGATATTGATGAATTCATCAAAGAAGTCATCATTCCAAAATTTAAGGCAACCTTAATGCTTTCGGCAGCAATCGAGTTCCCGAGAAACATTTTAACTCCGGCGTATCCTCGTGATCATGCCAATGCTTTAGACCCGATCCCCGAAAACACACAGGGATTCCGTGATAAGGTTTTACTGGAATTTGGAGAAGTTCTTTTCTATGCCGATACCGAAAGAGGCTTCGGATATAATATGGACTTAGCTTTAAGCACCAGTACTCCCGCACTGATCGGAAACACAGGCTTTGCAATCGACATTCATAATATGAAAATCGATTTAAGCAAGAAAGAAAATATCGCTGAAGCCGATGCCGACGGAAGACCAAAGGAGTTCATGGGAGTGTATATGGAATACACTGAGATTTTCCTGCCGAAAAAATGGTTTAAAAAACAGCAGACTGGGCAGACCATCGGAATTTCTGCCAATCATTTGCTGATCGGAACCGGCGGATTATCCGGAAATATTGCCATCCGTCCTACTTACAGCACTGTAGCAAACGCGACGACCGGCGGTACTGATGTAGTCGATTATTTCGGAGATTTCTTTGATCTGGATTACAGCAATCTACAGGTAAAATCTATGGACGGAACTACTGTTCAGCCAATTGCTGGGAAAACCCAGTTGCTAAGCTATATCAATGGCTTGGGTTCTCCGTCACAATTAAAATTTGTTTATCCGTTCGGGTTGACCACTAAAGATGGTGAACAGAGAACATTTAAAAAAGAAGACGAATATTACCAATTTATCAGCAGCTTAAATATTGAAGAACTTGCTGATATCGAAAAGCGTACTCTGTGGTTCGACTTAGGAAAAGATCCTGAGAAAGCATGGAAGCTTGGGTTTAGCCATTTCGATATTGATTTCCACCAGGGGCAGGTCGTACATTCTTCGCTACGTGCAGGATTAAAAATCAAGAAATTTAAAGGTGAAGACAGTGGAGATCTTCTCATCGATGTTGTCGGAGAATGGGAAAGTAAGGAAAACTTTAAGCTTTCTGCAGCATTTCATCCAAGTCTTACAATGAACCTTTTTGATATTCTTAATTTCAAATTACAGAGTATCGAGATCGGAAAAAAAGAAGACAACTTCTATATTGAAGCTGACACGAAAATTACTTTCCCTAAAGACTCTTTCGGCGCAGAACTATTAGGAGAAGAAGGAATCGACCTACCGGCAATTCGTTATTACGCTAACGGAAAATTCGAGATTGCAGGAGGAAATTCAGTCATCCCGATTAATATCAACCTTAATATCGGTCCGGTTACGATGGGCGTTACGGCTATTCACATGGGTACCATCCAGAGATTGAAGGATGGGGTCATGAGAAGCTATAACTATATCGGATTCGATGGAGGGATCAATGTCAATCCTTTAGGACTTGACGTAAGAGGTAACGGTGTAAAATATTACTACACCAATGATAATGATGAATTTGACGGAGATGGAGACGACTATTTCCATATCTCAACTTTAGAAGTTGATTTAGTTATTCCTGGATCGGCAAGCCCGGAATCCGCAATGGCTATTATCAATGGTTCATTAACGATTCCTGAACCGGGAGTTTCTACAGAATATAGAGGTAAAGTAGCGATCCAGTTGCCAAAAATGAAAATTTATGGTTCAGCAGAGATGGCATTCGATCCGAAATATCCGGGATTCTTTATTGATGCTCAGGTAGAATTTCCTTTCGTGATTCCGCTGGGGTCATTCGGGATCTTTGGATTTCGAGGGCTTTTAGGATATCGCTACGTGGCACACAAGAGTGCTATTGACATGGATACGGATGACAGCTGGTACGATTATTATGTCTATCCGGAACGTGGAATCCGTTTACCTAAATTTATAGGTCCACAGCATACGCAACAGTATGATTTCCCATTCTCGATCGGTGCAGGAGCTTCCTTAGCAACATTAGACGGCCGTTTGGCTTCGCTTCGTGCGATGGTTTTATTATCCGTACCAAGTATGTTTGCGATTGATGCCGGTTTAACGATTATCAGTGAAAGATTGGGCTTAACGGAAGACGACCCTAGAGTTCCGCCATTCTATGCCTTTGTGATTGTAGGAGATAACTCTCTGGAAATCGGAGCGGGAGGTAACTTCCAGCTCAACAGAACCAATGGTTCATTCATCGATATCAAAGCTGAGGTTCAGATGGGATTCTTCTTCAAGAACCAAAAACCATGGTACGTCAACTTCGGAACCAAAGACAAACCGATTACCGCTGCGCTGTTTAAAGATTCAATGAATATTAAAGCTCAGGCTTATCTGATGATTGCCGCAAAAGGTATAGAAGCCGGCGCAAGAATTGACTTTAACCTGAATTTAATTATCCTGAAAGTATGGGCAGCCATAGAAGTGGGTGGTAAAGTAAGTTTTGAACGGCCACAGACAGGAGGATACATTTACGTAGAAGGCGGCGCAGAGCTCAATTTATTTATTGTAAAAGTTTCACTATTCATTTCTATCTATTTCAGGGTTGAACTTGTAAAACCTTTCCTCATCTTGGCTGAATTCAAGCTTGAATTAAAGGTAAAACTGTTTATCATTAAGCTTACCCTAAAAGTACACTTAACCATCAAATGGGAGAAAGAGAAAGAAACAGATACATCGCCAATTGCACCAATCACTTATCAATCTGATTCGCCAGCTATCGATTATCCAAAAGAAAGCCGTGTTGAAGATGCCGTGAAAGGGGTTAATATGTTGACAAACGAAGAATTTATGCTTAAAAATCTTCCGATGAATACGATACCTTCTCCAATCAGTGTAAAAAATAATATTGAAGTTCCTATTATTCCTTTAGATACTTATTTAGATATCAAAATTGAAAAAGGAATGATTCCGACGGCTCAATCTGATAAAAAAATCGGAGGACATACGACCGGAGCCAACGGATTCTTAGACCTTGTACCACCAGAAAAAGTACAGCCGGGAGGTCACGTGATCCGTCAGGTAAAACATAAATACTCTGTTGAAGATGTGATCATCAATATTATGGATGACAGTGGTAATTGGAAAGAATACAACCCTTACAGAGCTGTTCTAAGTGATGCGCAGGCTTCAAATATTTCCGGAATTGATGATTTTAAAATTGGGTTCTGGCAAAAAACCAACGAAAAGTATGATACGATAAGGATTTTAGGAACAACTCCTTTCTCATTCCTTGATGGAGGTCAGCCGGGATGGTTTATTCCTGAACAGTACGGTATCACAGCTTCTACCCTATTCTGTACAAATTATACAGAAGAATGGCATTACTCTAATGTGTTGGATAAAGCAGTCGGTACAGTCTATTACCAGCCTACGATGTATCCGAATGAATTCATCAACGGCGCTTATTACAACCTGCTAGGAAATGTGACAAGCAATGATTACATGAGTGTGTCTAATGCATCGAATCCTCACGGATATCCAAAATCATTAAAGATTACCAACGGGAACACAATGGTTGTGATTTTACCTGAAACTTCAGGAAGGGTAAATCTAACACTTTCAACGTTGGCTAGCGATGTAACGATTAAATATTACAAAGATGTTTATTCAAATTCTATGTATCAGACCTATGATTTGATTACGGAAGTTACAAAAACTAAAAATGAGCTTGCAGCCGGAGAAATCACATATGTAGCTTCAGACTACAACAATCAGTTTGTAAGTAAAATTGAAATTATTCCGCATCACCCGAATCAGGCTCAGATCGATGCTATTAACGCTCAGATCGATCAAATTTGGGCAAATGCCATCGCACAGACGACAGGAGAAGTTTCACAAGTAGTGCTTTCGCCTTCGGAACTGGCTTTACACGACAGTTTATTGTCACAACTGGATGGATTAAAGAGCCAAAGCTGTACAACATCACAATGTAATGAGCTTGATTTTGATGTTCTTCATACAGTAGATCATTATAATGGAGTAATGGGATCGGGAATCGTAGATTTCAACCACTCGCAAGTCGTCAATAATTGGGCTGAGTATGAACTGACCTACCTTCAGGTGACAGGGAATACACCACCGCCATTTATAGACTTTAATCTTCATTCTGTTATCTTCTTGTATTTACCGGATAATATTTTCAGTCCGTTTGTGAAGCACAATACACTGATTACAAAGGTTTCAGAAACATTATCCGGAATTGACATCTGCTACTCAAATGAGTATCCTAAGGAACCAATGAATAAAGCAGTTGTCATTAAAGTCAATAAAACAACGAATAAACCATTAAACTTAAAGTTCACTCCGGAATGCGGATGCGATTCATCTCTGCCACCTTGCCACAAAGACGATCTGTTATGCCAGTTTTTGAGTAACATTATGTATGATCTGAACAATTGTCTTTCAGCTAGCCCTACAGGTACATTGCATGACAACTGGAAGTGTTTTGAGATTTTGATTGATCAGTTAGTAGATTTTGATAAGCAAAATCCACAATATGAATTGATGAACGGCCACGCCTACATTAAGGAGTATGTGAAAAAACTTCAAGAACTGCATGCTAACGATGGTACTTTGTATGAAGCATTACAAATCGTTCAGATCATTTTTGAGATCATATACGAGCTTGGAGATTGCGGTTGCAATGGTGATGACACTATCACCAACTGCTTTACCCTTCTTCAGCAGGTACGCTGGATTACTGCTAATGATTATGAATATCAGCAGACAATTCCGAGTTTTGATGCCGTACAGCAGGATACCCAGAATATGATTGCAGCTATCAACAAGGTTGTTCAGCCGGTTTGGAGACCAAACAGCGTTTACTGTCTGAATCTTAAGTTAAAAGACGAGGTAAATGACAGTACTCCTACAGTTTATGATTATTACTATGCATTTAAAACAGCAGGACCTATCGGACATTTTGAGAAAAGAAGGGAAGATTATATAGATTATAGAAGAGATCAGGATGGGGAAATTATTCAGCCGCCAAAGAAGAAAAATCCGGAGGAATATCCTATCACATCATTGAAATCTTATATTGATATGAAGAGATCTTATCCTAATGCCAATGGAGATCTTTTGATGGCAAAACCAATTTTCTACGGTAATCAACAATGTAAAATCAAGCTCTTCTTTACGAAGCCATACGTTTACAACATGCTGAAAGCCTGGGAAGCCGTTCCTGGAAGCAATCTTAAAAAAATTGACGGAGCCATGAATATCGTTATCAAAGATCCTGTGACGGATATCATCGTCCCATATCCTTTACCAATAGACTGGACAGAACATGAAACGGTTCCAGGACAATTAGATATCAGTTGGGATGACGATAACGCACCCGCTTTACCTTTAGGAATGCAGCAGATGATCAATTTTGTGAATCAGGCCAATCAGAGCTCAGGATCTATGCAATGTACTATTCATTTGGGAGATCCAATTGCACCAAAAGCTTACAGCTATTCAGTAGATCTCACCAATTTAAAACCTGAAAAACTGTATACTGCAATAGTCTACAATGCCTTCGATGAAAATGAAGATGGTACACTTGCTCCACAGACAGCGGGTAGAACCATTATTTATGAAGAGAATCAGAAAGTTCATGAGTTTGTATTCAAAACTTCGAGATACATCAACTTCGAGGAACAGGTGAACAGTTATCAATTAAAAGAATACGATGACAACAATGTATTGATCAATCAGAAAGATGCAATGTATCAAGTAAATGTAAACCTTAAGCAACAGCAAATTGATGATGCATACACATTAGTTTCAAAAGGTACGGAAAATAACTTCCTGAAAAGCTTGGTAAATACTTATTCCGAAGTCTTTGACAGAGCTTTTGAAGGAGTATTGGGAATCCAACCATTAAATCCGCCTACCAATACAGAATTTGTAAAAATTGTAAACAATAATCAGGATGTAATTGCATTGCTTGTAAGAAATCCGGAACCATTCAATGATCCTAAGACTCCTTTATCTGAAATGGATGAATGCTTCAAAATCTTAAGCGGATCAGGAAATGTAAATGATGACTTTGATGTTCTTTATTCAAAAGATTATTCCCAAATGTTGGTGATGCACAAAAGCAAGAGAATAGCCAATAAAAACATCAGATTCAGATTCATGTACAAAAACTGGGACGGATCAGCTTACACAGAAGAATCTACAGTTACAACAAGCGAAATACAACTTTAAACAACCAAATCTAAAATGAGTTTTTTTAAATATCATAATTATAACAATTCAGAAGCTATTATTAATAATTCTTGTAAAAGCTCTGTAAATGAAAGCATCATCCATGTCGGTAATCAAAATGGTTCCGGATTGGTGAATGTGGTGGACGAATACGGAAATCAGGTGTGGAGCAAGATCTATACAACAGATGCCAATGTTGAGTTCAGAAAAGTAATGAGTTTTCAGGAAGGTTATATCATTTTAGGAGTAGAAAACGGGGAATCCCCGTTTCTGCTTCGAATGACAGAATCCGGAAGCGTTCTTTGGCATAAAAGTTTTCACGATATCTCCGTGAAAGAAAATATTTTCTTAGCGAATTTCTATGATCAGTACTTTCATTTTGCATTTCACAATGCCAGATTAAATGAAAGTGGCGTTATGTTCATCTCAGAAAAAGGTGAGCTTATGTTTCAGCATATTATTTTGAACAGCCAGGGAAAAAGAGATTTAAAAATCACAGGTCTGGCGACTTATGGAGAAATGATTTATTTATCAGGAGTAGAAATCGTTAAAGATAGCGAACAAGGAGTCTTCATCACCACTCAGGTGGGATTCGGATCGATAGAAGCCAAGTTTACCTCCTGGTATGACGGCACACCTGTTGTTTTAGACGGAGTTTATTGCCGGGATGCGGACGGAACTATATTGATTTCGGGAGTGGCTAATGATTTTCCTTGTTTTTTAAAACCTCAAGAGGGTTATGGAGTTTATTATCAGCAATTTAGAGGAAAAAACACTCGTTACGCTCTGGGAGATGATTATTTCTATGCTTACACTGATAAAAATGAGATTGTACATTCAGACTATAATTATACGCATGAATGGGTAAAAAGAATTAATATAGAACAACTTACAATTGATCAAGTTTCAAATAATTCTCCTGTATTTCATGGGCTTCATGAGTCTACCAACCATTCCGGTTTTGTTTCTGCTGATTTTAATACTTGTAAAACAGTTCCAGAGGAGTTCTTCAGACCTATTTTTATTGAATTCCAATCAAACCAAGTGAATTATGGTTATGAAGGTCAGGATTTTGACTATCACCAGCATGTATTTGATATTAATGATTTGCCTTATGAGCTTTCAGATGTATGTGAAGTAGGAAATGTGATCGATTTTAATGATTTTTCAGGACTTCAGACCCCAAATTTCTATCTGCAGGCTGCAGGATCAAAAGGTGAAGACAGTACAAAAGGGATTCATCTGAGATGGAGTTTAGGTGGTAAGTTGGGTGAAAACCATTTGCCGAAAGGTAATTTGGCTACAACCAATGTTAACTATAACAAACCAAACGACTTTGTAAAAATTTACAGAGCACCGTATACAAAATCTATATTCAATCTTAACTTCAGCGAACCACCACAACTAGTTGATGATTCTCAGAAACTTTGGGTGTATAAATTTAATAATGACCAAAGGATTTTCTACGTTTATTTCAAAAACAAAAACGTTTACAACCATGTAAGACAACATGTTAACCCTCTTACAGAACCGTTAAAATTTATTGAAAGTTATGGTAACGAAATTATCGAAGTGCTATGTAAGACAGACCTGTTTTTTGCATCAGAAGTTAGAATTGAAAACGTAGATTCTCAGTCTGTTTTAGATCTGGAAGGGCTTTCTGTAAGTGATGTAAACAGTGCTTCACAGCAATCTCTTACGTATAGAAAACAAAAATATGGCTATGATGTTGTTCAAAATCATTTCACTGCCGAAAACGGAAAAACAATACGGTTCAGAGCCGGAAACTCTTTTGTTTCATCTATTGATTTTGAATTTTATTCAGATTTCATTATCGCAAGAAACGAAGAGCAGGCTTGGAAGCACATCGGAAATTTTGCATTAACAACCGATACAGAAACTTCTCATAAACGACTTGATCCTCTTCCTGAAACCAATCCGGTACATGGTAAATGGCTAAGATATAACGACAACGCTTATGTCAACACAGAAAATTATAAAACAAAATGGGAACATCCTTCTACAGGACCGTTAGATAAAGATATTCAAACTGTTGTAACAAACTATCTTTCGTTGAGTGATGCACAGCCAAATCCTAAAGCATACGAAACCATTAATTTTAATTTCGCTCCCACCGATTCAGACCCATTTGTAAATATATCTACAGATCCTGTTCAGGATGGTGCGACGCAGATTTCTAATTTAGATATTCTAAATATTGCCTCATTAGACTATCACGTTGCAAGAATGTTGGGATTAGGACATCTTGATATTAAAAATGACGCTTTCGATCAGGAATTTATTTATATCGCAGAATATTTCACGAATAAGAACCTGGATATGAATACTTCTGATAAATCATATCAACTGTTGTCGATGTCACTTCCGGTTTCTACTGAAATTGAAAGACTGAGCTTACCCGTTGATCTGATGAAGCTGACAAAAGGTAGGGAACCAGCAAGCCAGAATTCTTCAAATCTATACAATAGTGAAGGATATTCGCATGATGGGAAATACCGTTACATCAGTCTTTATAATTATCAGGTACCTGAAAATGAGCTCAACCCTTCGTTTTTCTCAACCTCAATGCCGTATGATGCATCACAGTTTACCACACCCGTCTATGCAGGTCTGGAACACAGATTGGTAGAACCGGGACAAACTGATAATTATACCTGGAAAAAGCCTGAGCTTTGTCATGACACCCAGTATTTTAATCTCGATTCTACTGTCGGTACGCAGGTAGAAAAGCAGGAAACCTTGCCGATTCAGATTCCGGATACGTATGCTCCTCTTTATATGCACAAGCAGGATAAAACGGGAACTTATTTCTACAAAGGATATGGAATCAACTGGTTCTCAAGAGCGCAACACGGCCAGAGCGAGCTGTCTATTGTAACCGAAATTAAACCTTTCAATAAATTGCTGCCTCCTTCAGGAGCTACGGCTTTTAATATTCAGAAAGAATTTCCACTGACGTTTACGACTCAAGACGAGCAGGGACGCTTGAACGCCATTGCAGATACCGACAAAACATTGGCCCGACTTACATTCGACTATCATATTTATCAGGATCAGGTGGGATATTCCATTCCTTTTGATTCGGTGATTTCTAATACTGAATACATTACTGATCCGAATTCTCTTTTCCCTGATAATAAGGAAGTGTTTGCAGACGAGGTAGAAATTTTCTATAGAAACTATACCCCAAAAATCATTTCGGCAAGAGCGTATGATGTGATTCAGCACCCTACCAATCAGCTATTGGCTATTATTAAAACCAAAGATCTGCCATTGGTAAGTACAGGAGCCAATCCGAATCCGAATGCCAACCCGAATACAAACCCTAACCCAAATCCAAATCAGCAAAATTCAGGCACGTCGACGGTATTGTACTCAGAATTTCCTGCAGGAACTACGGCAAGTGATTTTATCGGAGGTATATTCCTGATGAATTCTGACAGCTACATCATTCATGAAATCGTTGAAGAATCTTTGGGTCTTACATTTACGGTATTTAAAAAAGCTGCAAGTGACGCAATAATTGCAGGTACAACACCTTTGATTAACCAATCCAGCTTAACACTTCCTGTGATTGATCCAGGAACAGAAGGTTTATTCAATGTGACCGAAAATATGCAAAATACACCGACTTGGGGAGTAAAAAATCCTAATTCACTAAAAGTACAGATTGGAAGCAGTGATTGGACAGTCAACAGAGAGATCATCAATATGCCGCAATCAAGCGGAGTTCCGCAAAGATATCTGGAAAAAAGCCGAGGAATCTGGAAAAATACTCTTGTAGAGAAGTTTTATGAGAAAATTGAGAAATATCAAAACAGTCAGGGAACTGTCATTGATTTTCCAGATAATTATCCTAAAGTACACCAAGGAGTTTACAAAATAACATTCCGAGGCTTCAAAATGGCACAGCATCCACAGTTTTCTAACAATTCACATTCTGTAGAATGGTTTAATGGGATTGTGAGGCTTTTCACAGTAGGAAATTATAATGGTGGAAACCCGATTGATTCAAGATCTATTTTTAAGGTAGTACGAACCGAAAATATAGGAAGTACGACGGATGATTTGGTAGTATATTTCTATGACGAAAATTTCACCATCCGTGAAGACGTAAACTTTGAACCTATTCTAGATACCGGAACAGGATTATTTCCTGCAAGCCTTACAGACCCATATATTTCTCTTCTAAAAACTAAGGTAAATTATTATCCTTCTTACAAAGTGTATCTGCATAAAAATGAACCAAGTGGCTTTACTGAGGACGTCGTTTTACCACCTGTAGGAGAAGATGTAAGATATTCTATCTTCGGATTCAAGAGTGTGGACAATAATAATTTTGATCCGCAGGGAAATAAATATAAGTCTAAATTTAGTGTTCCGACTGTGATGTTTGCTCAGAGAATCATCAAACCGGAACAGCCTAAAAAGCCTACAGGATCGAAATATGCAACAAGACCTGATAAATTCGGTAAATCGACCTATAGCATTTTAACTGAATACATTCATAAACCTTATTCTGTACAGTTTTTCAGAGCGAATAACAGTTTGCTTTTGGCATCGCTATATGAACCTGAAACTATTTTGGAAATTAAGGCTGCCCTTAATGAACTAGGAGGAAATGAAGAAGAATACTTCAATGACCGATGGATGAACTTCGTAGATTTTGAATTTATTTTAAATTCACCAGAATTTCTTGGCTTTCCGTTAACATCAGATACACCGTATGCATTACCACTTCCGGACAGCGCACATTTATTCAGTGTTATCAATGAATTTATTGAAGAGCATAATACCTATTATGAGCTTTCACCTAGTAATCTAAATTACAGTCAACCATTGACTATTGCTGATAGAGGAAATATTAAATTCAATGAGCTTGTAATCAAAGCTGTCCCAAATGTTTCCGGTTCTTTAAACTTCGGAAGTTTTGTCAAAGAAAGATTATCAAATTGCTTCTTACCGCTTACGGAAGTTCCGGTGATCTACCAGCACATTAAGCCTCTAAACGTTTCAACGGTTACGGGACACCGACCTAAAAACAAAAAGCAAAACATCAGAGATACAAATGGTTATTTGTTACCTCCTACACACGCAGATTTTGATATGGCTCCGATGGCTGCAATATACAGTCAGACTCCTCACACAACATTGTTTACGGATTTTACCCTTGACGGAGCTTCAGACAACTTCTATTTCTATGGAGTAAGAGAACTTGGAAACCAGATGCAGATGGGAGAATTCAGTGAGTTCGCAGGGCCAATTAAACTGGTCAATACTCATCCGGCAGAACCACCAAAGATCATGAGCCTTTTACCTGTGGTAGATAACGCAACATTGGGAATTACTGCTAAAGTGAAGGTGGAAGTCAATCCTTATCCTGAAGTACAGCAGGTTACCAAAGTTTCGCTTTACAGAGCGACCAATAAATTGGATGCTGATTCCATTTTAAGTATGAATCATGTTAAAACTGTTGATATTTCCGATGTACAAACAGATGAAGGAAACGGAACCTGGGTTTTATATGACGAGTTTGAAGATCTGGAAGACAAACCTTATGGCGACCTCCTCTTCTATCGAATCGTTGTTACCAGAAAAGTAGAATATTCTACGACTGATTATGATGTATCACCTCCTGCGACAAAAGTAGTTGTAGAAGAAGCTCCGTCGATGCCTTCAAAGGTTGTGGTAAGTACACTGATAGAAAACTATAATCCGCCAACTCCTGAACTAAAATATCACTCTGAGCCGGTAGCTGTAGATTCGGATACTATCAATTGGGTGATCTTATCTTGGGATCAGGTTTGTTATAAAGGGAAATACCAATTGTACAAATTAAGCAACCAAGGAAACTGGAAGGAAATTGCAAAAATCAACACAGACCCTAAAGACGTTTCTAAAGCGCATTTGTCTCTGCTTGAAACCAATTCAACAAGCAACACCGAGGAATGGGTGGTACAGGAAACATTTGATTTGACAGCTAATAAATTCTACTTACCGTTGGAAAAAATGAATCTGGATCCGATGCAGATTAAAGATGCTGATGGAAATATATTATACCATCATTTCAAGCTCGTTTCCCAAAATACATCCAATATGTATAGCACACAGGAAAAAATTCTTACCATTTATAAAGAAGAAACCTGGTCAGACATCGGAGGTATCTCATCAGACGGAATTGATGGAATGATCACTCAGGGAACATTTATCATCAGACCTTAACTATTTTAAATTTAAAATCATGGCAAAAAGAACAAAATCAGAACTAAAGAATTATTTCGAGGCCGGAAAAAGGCCTACAGAAAGTCAGTTTGAAGATTTTATTGACAGCTACGCACATTTAGACGATACCAGAATCCGTGAATTACATAATTCAGAATATACTGTTAATTTACAGTTTCCTGCCGACTATCAGGTTGGAGATTATGTGGAATTTGTAGGATTTTATCCTGAAATGTCCTTAGCAAGCGGTTTTTATGAAATTTCAGTAGCATACACCAGAGGCAATATTGCCTCTGCTGCTACCCATATCGCCTCGGTTTCACACGCAAACTCTAATATTTGGCGAGAATGTGGCAGAATTAATACAAACAATTACGTAGGTTATGCTAATGGAGATTGTTTTACAATTGATGCTCATGGTTCCTTATACAGATTCCGCATAAGGGCAACAAGAGTACTTGGAGATCCTTCTAGTAATATGTCTGTTGTAATCAAGGTAAGATCCATTAATAAAAATTTATCGTGGAATGAAATGGACAACAGAGGAAATGACAGTTCCACTATTCCGCTTCAGCCAATGACAGATCAATGGGAAATCTTAACCGGAAGTGCTTTTTCAACCGCACCAGCTAAAGTTGCTTTAAAAGCCGACATGAATGGGAATGTAGGAATTGGAACACGAACACCAGAAGTACAATTGCATGTTTTTAAACAGAATTCGAGCAATCAAAACCTTGTGACCGCCAAATTTGTAAGTAATGGAGAAACAGGAGGAAGTAATATTATCCGTCTTTCATATCATAACAGCGTAAATCTCGAATTGAATTCAGGATATAGTTCAAATGGTTTCAGATATGGAAGTCATTTTGACTTTAATATTCAAAATGATAATTATGGTAATATAGGTCATGGAGCTATCAATTTCATCACGAGCAACAAAATCCAGATGAGCATAAAACCTAATGGAAATGTTGGAGTTGGCACCTCTAATCCAAGTCAAAAATTATCTATAGTAGGAAATCAGGGTTTAAATGAAGGTGCTCCGACAAACGGACAAAACTCAAGTGCTTTATTACGAGTACAATCAAATGGCACAGGCAATGGAGAAGTAATGGATTTTGGAATGAATGTGCAGCCATCATACGGATGGATTCAGCCACAAGATTTGAACAACTCTAATGCATTTTATAATCTGTTACTTAATCCTAAAGGAGGAAACGTAGGAATCGGAACCCAAAATCCCGACCATAAACTGACTGTGAAAGGAAAGATTCATGCCGAAGATGTTATCGTTGATATGAACGTTCCGGCAGATTATGTTTTTCAGAAATACTACGACAATCATTCGTCGATCAGAGAAGATTATTCGATGATGAATTTGAATGAGCTTGAAGCATTTATCAAAGAAAACAAACACTTACCAGAAATTCCTTCAGGAGAAAAAATGACTCAAGATGGAGTAACATTGGGAGATTTCCAGATGAAATTACTTCAGAAAATAGAAGAGCTCACCCTATATGCAATTTCCCAAAATAAAGAAATTGAGCAATTAAAATCACAAATAAATAAACAGTAATGCCAAAAAGATTAATCACAGAATTAAAAGAATACTTCAAAGCCGGAAAAAGACCTACACAAAGCCAGTTTGCAGACTTTTTAGAAAGTTATGCGCATCTCGACGGTCCTCAGCTTGCCAGAATCACTGATAACATCAATACAGAAAACGGCTACCTAAGATTGAGAGGGATGGATAATGCTGTTGTTGCACAAATCTCTCTTCAGGATATCCGAAACAATATGGGGATTCCCAATAGTTTGGTGCAGAGCGTCAATGGGCAAACCGGAAACGTTACATTAGATCTTGAAGGGCCTACCGATGTAGGAAGTACAAGGGAAGGGATTGCCAAATATTTCACAGCAAATCATAGTGCAACAGATATTTTTCACATCAAACTTCCTTACAGAGTCACAACAGACCGTGCAATGTATCATATCAAGGCTTCAGGGTATGCGTATGGGGCTGCTGATATCATTGATGTCACCTGGGTAGGATATTGTTATGCAGAAATATCAAATATTACTAATAATAAAACAGGAATTTTAAACTCTACAGCGATTACAGCGGGACAATATGTCGGCTCAGACTCTCACGTTTATCTCTGGTTTAAATTACCCAGTATCTATTTTTCAAGCTTTAAGTTAGATTCTATGCGCGTTGGCAACGGAGGTCTTATCACAAGTAGTGATGTACAGATCCTAGTGAGCAGCCAAACTCAGTTATAATAAATTCTTTTTAAACAAAAGAGGCTGTCTTTCCGGACAGCCTCTTTCTTTTTCCTGAACACTAAATCAAATACAAAGCTCCTCGTTTCCATAAGTTTTTTGTACAATATTTTATTTTTAAACCAGTTAAAAAAATTATTATCAATTATAAATACGTCAAGTTTTGACGCTTTTGTCTGCTATATTTGAAACATAAAGAGAGAAAAAGATTAAAAAATAACCTCATCAATAAAAACACAATCTTATGGAAAACCCAATAACAATTCTGAAAAAACGCAAAACTTGATCACGAAAATCACCTCTCTGACATTGCAAATTTCTTCAGGGAAGGTTTTTGAAAATGACATTTTAGAAAAAGGTATCTTTTAAAATCTTTTTTTAATACGTCAAGCTCTGTCATGTCCTGTTCCTACCTTTAGAGTATCATAAAAACACAGAAAACTATCATTTAAATTTTCGTAAAAGCCTTTGAATTCACCATTCACAAAATGTTGGACAGCTAAAAGTATGTTCAAAAACCAAACAGTAAAAACACAATATCATGAACTTCCCTATTAGAGTCTAAGGTGGATATCTTTCGCCAGAAACCACCCTAAAAAACAAGGCTGAAAAACCTGAAGTGAGCTCTAATAAAAAGAGGCTTCAAAATTTTAATCTTAAAAATCTTAACAAAATAAAATATGGAAAAAAAGGAAAAATTTGATTCTGATTTTAATAAAAAAGACATCACCACATCCACATGGTTTTGGAATTACATGGAAGATTATTGGCATAACAACCGGGAATTTCCTGAAAGTGTAGAAAACCACCTCAACAGAAAAGCTGATTTGGTCAATGGAAAAGTACCTTCATCGCAACTTCCCAGTTATCTACCACTTACAGGAGGTATTATCACTGGAAATACGTTTATAAAGCCAAGATTAGCCATACAAAGAACAACCGACAACTCTGATTTTATTTCTATTAACGCAGGCACTAACAAAGCAGTGGTGAAAAACCCCGACAATCCTTTGGAAGAAAATGTTTTCATAGGATGGCTTAAATCTAGTGATATACCGACAATAGGAAATGCCCCCTATTGCCAATTAAGTCAGAGTACTGCAAGAATGGCACTAAGGACAGGTATTGAAACGAGGCCAGATTGCACACTAACAGTTTATGGTAGAGGATATATTGACAATATTGTAACTAATACCAATGGAACATCTCAAGATTGGAAACAAGCTTATAATTGGGGAAACCATGATTCAGCAGGATATTTAAAAGCTAGAGGAGCACATCAAGATGCTTATGCAGCAAATGTAGATTACCCAATCTCTATAACTGATTATGCAGGTGGGTCAGGGTTCCATAGCACTTATGGGAATTCATTACATATTAAGGGAATTAACACTTGGCATTCAAGATTGGATATTCCCACAGATGGTGATAGAATAGAATTGTGGCAGGGGATTAATACTACCACAATGAGCAAAAGAGGATATTTACCCGTTATTGAAGATGGTCAAATTGTAGCAACTCAGAATTGGGTTTCAAATAATTTCGCAAACCAAACTTTATCAGTTAGTAACGAGAGTAATGGTGGTCAACAATTAACATTATCAAACGGTAACTCTGTACAAATAACAAATAATTTTGTTGCATGTAGAGACGGTTCACGGAACCCTAATGATATCAAACCTAACGAAAACGGACAAAGAGTTAGATATGACTTTGCAAATGCAAATACTGTGGGGGGTGCCGGTAATTATGCCGGTGTAATGACATATTCACCTTATGATGGAACAACTGCATCAACTGGTGACTCTTCCTACCAATTAGCTTTTGCAAACCAAACAGGTATTAACGGTTCTGGCTTACCAATGCTCAAAATAAGAAAGGGCATTGATGATACGTGGTCAAACACATGGTATAAGATTTGGAGTGAAGGTGATTTTTCAAAAACCGACATTGATAATTGGAACAATTTAGCAAACACTGCTACAACCCAATCATGGGTAGAGTCACAGGATTATGCAACTCATTCATTTGTCGAAGAAAGCCTGAACAAAATAGCGTCAGAGCATATAGATCCCGATTATTCGATATCTGCTAGAAGTAATATTAATACAATTATCCTTACAGATCAATTTCCTGTACAATTTCTGGAGCTTGAAAGTGAATTGATACCAGGAAAACAGATGACAATAATCAATACAGCTCCTTTTGATATAGAAGTTCATAAAGATGGCAACGCTGTTGACATAGTACGTTCTGAAGAAACAAACGAGTATTATATTACCCATCAACAGAGATTGGTCAAAAAAGGATTTTATCGCAATGCTAAGATTTTAAGCTAATCTAATTCTAAGTTTACCTGGCAAGTTTTGCCGCAACTTAATTCTAATATTTTAATTCAAGATTTTCATCAACACTTCACTGATTAACAATCAGAGTGGATATTCTGTAGCCTAAAACCACCCTAAAAAACAAAGCTATACTAAAGAAAACTCTACTAAAAAGAGCTTTCTAAATTTTAATCTTAAAAACCAAAACAATTTTAAAATGTCAACAAATTTAAACACAAACAACTCTTCGCAGACGCTATTCAGATTTGCGGCAATGAGAAACCCGGAATTATCTAATCCGGAAAATTTAGAAAGAAGATTCGCCTTCAGAAAAGAAACCCAAAAAGGAGTTTTTGATGAGCATCTTCCAACAGATAAAACATTACAGGCTATTAGCAGAAGAATTGATGAGCAACAGCTTATTTCAATCTACTCAGAAGATGATTTAAAGTTAAATAGCACCGATTTTTATGATCTTGCAGTATGGGTAGCGAGAAATAAATCCACTATCTTAAAATCTGAATTTGATGCCAAAATCAATGCTTATAAAGCTTCAAACACCACTCCTTACATTGCAGATATAAAACTTATCTGGGATAACTTAATTTATCAGGTTGTTACCCAAAAAGATTTTTATGCAAAAGAAACACTCATGCAGTTTCTTCACCTCAATCATATTCTTGAAAATTATGATGGAACTGAAGAATGTTTTGAAGATTTAAAAAAAGCAAAAGTAGTTCTCCCAAAAGAATTATTTAAAGTTTCTCAAACCGATTTTAATAGCACAGGTTCTTCAATAGCCCAGAGGACTACTTACGATAATAAATCGATGAAATTTGCGGAAGCAACTCTTAACCTGAAAGAAAATCAGGATTTAAAAGACTCTCTTTCAAAATTAGAAAAAACTTTTAAAAAGCAATATGATGAAGCTTACAAAGAAGCATATAACGAATATCAGCAAACTGTAAAACCACTTTTAAGGAGTTCACAAAGAGAATCATCTGAAGCTGACAGAAAAAAACAAATTTTAGAAAACAGAATCAATTATCTCACTCAGCTTAGCGTAGCTGACCCTGAAAAGTTTTATGCCAATAGTGAACTGGATATGGAGCTTCACCGCATCAAGGAAGAAATCATGCAGATTACCACTCCTGAAGTAGAAATTCCTGAATTTGATTTCAGATTTGAAACACCGGAAATCAATATTGAGACAATTAACGGAAGCCTCAATGTAAATGAACAAAATACTTTGCTCAGATTATTGGGTGCATCTAGCCTTGAGGAAGCATTATCAGATATTTCTTCATTTGATGAACTGAACCAAAATATTACTCAAAACACTCAGTCTCTGCAACAAACCGTTTTAAACAATACGGTTCTTAATCAACAGGTTTCTACAAATGTTGGAGGCGTCGTTATTCCTGTGAATAATAATTCTTCTACTAGCTATATTCCTTACAGCGTCAAAACCTATGCTCGCAGTGCAACCGAATGGAGTTTACTTTTATCTTTAGACAGCAATCTGCAAATAGTATCTGCAAACTACAATATAGAATTAAACGGTGCAAATCTCTCATCAACAAGCTTATCCCCGTTAGGTGGAGGTTCTTATTTATTGTTTGACTCGCCTAAGATTCCTACATCCGAAACTTACAGAGTGGAACTATTTATTTTAAAAGGAGAAATAAAACTAAGTGATGGCAATATTTACAATATAAATGTCACATTAGAGATAGACCCGAATGATTTGGATAGAATGACTAAACAATATCATTTCAGAGGTGCTAATGGATGTATGCCTGTAGACCCACCAAAACCAGGAACACCGGAGAATCCGGGAACACCCGAAACGCCAATACAAAACCCTGAAACATCTTCTTTCATCCCTTCAGGATTTGGCATGAAAAACATAGGGATTGCAGATTATCTAAAAGTAGAACAAAGTACCTATTGCTATGTAGAAGGAGATGTTGCCCACATCGAAAACATCATGGCCCGCGAATATAAAGAGCGTTCTACAAGAAGATTAAAAAGAAGCGAGTCTCAAACTACAAAATCTTCAGAATCTGAAAAGGAAAAACTGACCGATACCACTTCTACCGAAAGACATGAGATGCAGAGTGAGATTTCTAAAATCTTACAGGAATCTAAAGATTTTGCAGCCAATGCTGGAGTCACAGCAAGTTGGGATATTACTGGTGGTGGACAGATAGGAATGAGTGCCAATGCTAGTTATGCCACTCATAACTCTAAGGAAGAAAGTAACCGACAAGCAGTTACAGAAGCCAAAGATATTACAGCAAGAGCTTTAGACAGAATTGTAACCAAAGTAAAAGAAGAACGTATTGACAAAGTTTTAGAAGAATACGAAGAAAACAACAAGCATGGTTTCGATAATACCAAAGGAAGCAATCATGTCGTAGGAGTTTACAGATGGGTAGATAAGGTGGTAAAAAACCAAATCTACAATTACGGTAAACGCATGATGTTTGAGTTCATGATTCCTGAGCCTGCTAAGCTACATACTTTAGGAGTAAAAATGATTGACAGTTCTCAGCAATTGGTAAAACCTATTGACCCAAGAAGTCTTGATGCAGCTCACATGCAAATGAAAGATTTTACAGCACTAAATAATGATGTCACATTAAATTTTTGGTTAAGTAAATTGAATGTAGAAGTAGATGAAAAATTAACACCTATAATTTCAATAGGAAAATCTTTTGACTTTTATTCACAGGATAAAGAAAGGGGTTGTTCAAAGTCAGCCGATATAACAATACCTGCTGGATACGAAACGTACTTTACAAAGGTTAACTTCAACGGCATGGTAGCTATAGGTGGTTGGGATAGTAAAATTTTAGTGGGAGTAGGAAATAAATCATTTATCTCTAATCCAAGTAGGATTGATGATTCAAGTCAGTCTGCTTATATAGATAATTACAAAGAAATGATTCCCGTTTCATTTGCCGTTACTAATTTTCATACAGGAAATGCAGTAATAGATATTCAATGTAGACAGACTTTAGAATCTAAAAACGCTTGGTTACAAAAAACTTTCAACAAAATCATCGAAGCATACGAAATTGAATTAGAAAAATACAACCAAACCCTATCAGAAGCAAAAGCATTAGGTGTACAAATCAAAGGTTCAAACCCTGGTTTTTACAGAAAAATTGAAAATACAGTATTAAGAAAAAACTGTATTTCATACATGATTGATCAGAATCCTGGAGCTGCGTTGACGTTTGGTAAAAACAAATATTATCAGACCGATAATGCAACTGAAAACTTTACTAATACAGAAATTAAATTAGATTCAGGTTTAGATCAATACGCCGCATTTGTAAAGTTCATGGAGCAGGCATTTGAATGGGATATTATGAGCTACTATTTCTATCCTTATTACTGGGGTAAAAGAGACAGATGGTCAGACATGTATCAGTTTGATGACAACGACCCTACAGTCAGAGCGTTTATGCAGTCTGGTATGGCGAGAGTAATTGTTACTGTCAGACCCGGATTTGAAGAAGCAGTAAGACACTTCCTGGCAACCGGACAAATCTGGAACGGCGGTGAAGTTCCTGTAATTGACGACCCAATGTTCTTATCCATTGTAGACGAAATGCGTTCTGCGTTAGGTAAAAAACAAGGCGAACCGTGGAGAGAAAAAATCCCTACAGCTTTAACCATTCTTCAGGCAGATTCTATCGGCCTAAGAGTAGAAAAAGCTTTGCCTTGTAACTGCGAGCCAGGAGTGAAGTTTGACGATCAGTTAGGCGAAATGTGCGGAAGCAATTTTGAATTGAATAACAACCAGATTGGCCAATCAGCTGACAAATGGGTACAAATCAGTTTTAATGAGATGCATGATAATTCATTCAAAACAATTCTTGATTATGTTAAAGTGGATTACTTTCCTAAAACATATACCTGTCTGGGGAATTCATTTGAAATAGAAAAAGAATTTGATGAATCGGAACCTTCAATAAAGCTTTACAAACGTATTGCAGAAGAAGTTTCACAAATTGAAGGTGTAGAAGCTTACCCTACAGGAAAAAACGATATTACATTTAAAGTAAATGCAAGACTTATTAAAAATTTCGATTTTGCTGAAGTGGGTGCAAATCCTGCTGAAAAAATGCTTGCTTTTACTACAGATGCAGATACTTATGTGAAAGTAACTTCCCCTCATCTTGATTTTGGACTTTCAAAAATCTTAGATAAAAATGGGCAGACACTTTCTTACGACGAGTATAAAAATCAGGCTCCATTATCTAAATTTTTAGTGTAATCTTTTAAAATTTTCAAATTATTTATCGGGTAAAAACCGAGGCTATTGGGCAGCACTTTATTGTGCTGCCTTATATCCTAATGCATTTGAAAAGATTAATGAAAATGTTTAACAACTAAAAAACAAAGAAAAATGGAAAATAATATAAACCGCCCTTCATTTAATAAATTTTCAAAAAATAAATGGAAGGAATTATCCAAAAATCAAGAAGAAAATATCTTCACTACTTATTCTGAGAGAGAATTAGCTAATAAATTTTATGGTGGGGTTCCAGATATTTCTACAAATAATTATAATGTTTACACTGACGATGAAACCCTACAGATTGATGAAAAAAAAATTGATCCTGTTTTTATTCCAAACTATAAATCTAAGTTCGATGACATTGTAGTAAATATTTATATGGCTAAAAATGGTTTACAACTTCTTAGTATGTACAACTCGTTTGTTCCTACAGAAGAATCTGTAAATATTTTTCTGGAAATTCATAGTGACTCTAATGTAAATACCATAATGCGGGTAAAAGTTTCGCCCCAAATTAAAGATGTATCTAAAATTCCTATTGTTAAGCTACAGTACCTTGTCAATATGCACAATGTAAGAATTACCACAGAAAATTTTAAAGATCTTATTGAAAAAGAGGCATTGGCAAATAGAGAATCATTTTTAAGCTGGTTATTACAAGTGAAAGATTCTACCTTTAAAAGTATAGTCGAATTTTTTCAAGATGTACTATTCGATGGTTTAGGAGACTTTTTTGAGGAGGGAATAGCTAAAAACATTCAAAAATTAAGACTTGAAGAAGTCGACTGGAATCCTGCAGTCGAAAATTACAAACCATTTATTGTTCCTCCTGTAGTTTGGGACAATCTAAAACCTTTCTATAATCATTCTGTTTATGATGAACCTCAAAAAAACTTTAATGCCGGTGAAAATATTATAAAAGGCGTATTCGATAAATTCTTTGAGATTGTAGATACTAAAAAGGCAGAGTTTACGAAAGTTATTTCCACAATAAATGGTAAACTTCCTGAAAGCTTTTCCACTACGCTTCATAAAATTTCACAAAGCTTTCTTAATGGATTGGATTCTCTAAAAGGACAGCTTCAACAGTACACTCCTTATCTGCAATTTTTAGCTGCCAAATCAATTAGCTGTGTAAATGCATTGCTATGTGGAGTTTATAATAGCTTGATAGATATTATTGCAGGGATTTTTTCAATTATAGCTTTACTTTTTAAAGGTTTAGCTACTTTACAAGACATTCAGAAAGACCCATCAATAGTGGCAGATTATGTATTAGAATTTTTTGAACAGTTTTCTGAAGCAATGGAAAAATTTGAGATCGATAAATTTCTGTTTGAGTGGATAAGTTTTCAGATAACTACAGCTCAAAAAATATATCAGTGGCTCAAAGCACAGGCTCCAAATATCTCTCTTGAGCAAGTATTTTATTATGTGGGATATATTATAGGTTTAATTATAGATATTATCCTTGAAACCTTACTTACCGGAGGTACTGCAGCGGCCGTTAGAATAATCGATAAAACACTTGATTTTATGAGAAGTCCCTTGAAAAAAATGCAGGAAGCAATGTTTGCGGGAATCAGTTTTACCGGAGGATTATTGGTTTCTTTTATTGATTTTGTAAGTGAGATTTTTACCAAATTGAAAAAAGGAGCTAAAGCCTTATTTGATGAATTAAAAATCTGGATAGAAGAAATCTTTAATGTAGGAATGAAACTGAGAGATTTCCTTAAGGAAGCATACGAAGATTTCTTTGGTCAAAAGTCGCGAGACTTGTTTGAGAAAATAGGACTTCGACCTACCAAATATGAAAACGGTGTATTTAATATGTGTCCAATAAAATAAATGAAGCTATGGGAAATATGTGGAATTGTATTATATTAGACACCAAAGTAAAAGATGGTAAGAAGGTCTGTTCTATTAAAAATAAGGACGGAAATATTACTTATTTTGATGATATACCAGAAGAAAGTTTAGATGACTTTATCAGAGATATTGAGATAAAAGCGAAAAAACAAGGGAAAACAGCGAATGAATATTTAGATGAATTAACTCATAGCTCTTTTGATGATGAAATCAACGCAAAAGATTTTAAATTTAGAAAATTGGGGTATAAATTTGCTCATGACTTTGTTATTGCAAAAGATGGTGTAAAAGAAATTACACATTATTTAATAAATCGTAACGGAGAAAAGTTGTGGCAAGGAATGTCTACAATAACTAAAGATGGTGTTTTGTTTAATATGTTTGATGTATCAATACAGCAGCAAGAAGTGTCTACTGCAATGTATAAATTGCTTGACAAAATAAAGTTTGAAAAAATTGAAGCAAGCTATGGGTCAGGAGCTTTAGGTACAAATTATGCTGAGTTCATGAATGTCTATCAAATATCGAAAAACCCAATAGAAGCAGCTCTTGCTACACCAGCTGGAAAAGCTCTAAATAAGGCTTTAGAGGGTAAATTTAAACCTGTAGATATTGTAATTACTGAGCATAAAGTGAAATTATTTTGGATAAAAAAGTAGATTATGGGAAATAAAATTAGAATTAAAAGAGAAAATAATCAAGGAATTGTTATATTGAAGGTTTTGTCATTATTTCGAGATAAGAATTTAATTAAATCGCTTCAAGAAGTAAGTGAATTTATGAAGAAATATGAAAAAGAAGATGAGGTTACTATCAATTGTGATTCTCAAAATATTGATGAAATAAAAAGCAGTCTTGAAGAAGAAAATATTAAGTATATTATTTTATAAATAAAGAATATATTTTAACTAACGTAACGGCAACCATAAGTTGCCGTATTTTTTTAATTCTAATTAAAGTATACCTATTTGATGATATACCAGAGGAAAGTTTAGATGACTTTGTCAAAGATATTGAAGCCAAAACAAAAAAAAGAGGGAAAAACAGCGAATGAGTATTTAGATAATGTATACAGAAAGTCTTCTTTAAAAGAATTTATTAAAGAATTCGGCAAAGAATTCATGGAGAAGGGTAGTATCTCACTAACTGTGTAAGTTAAAAAGTTATTCTGTAAAATTTTGAGCCCTTATAGCTCAAAAAATTTTACGGAAATAACTTTTTATTATTTTTAACCATTACATAGTTATGATCGACAAAGAAGATTTACTAAACAATAAGGATTTCTACAAATCCTTTAAGAACGGGGAAGATTTAACCTCATTCTTTAAAGAGCTGCACAAAAAAGCAGTAGAACATATGTTGGATGCTGAACTTGACAGCCATCTGGATAATTCAAAACACGAAAAAACCATTAATGGAAACTATCGGAACGGACACGCAACCAAGAGGATAAAGTCCTCATTCGGCGAATCAGAAATAAAAGTTCCCAGAGATAGGGAAGGCAGTTTTGAACCAGCATTAGTTCCAAAGAGACACAATATCATCGATGGTTTGGAGAACATTATCATCTCATTTTATGCTAAAGGGATGAGTGTAAGTGATATTGAAGAGCAAATCAAAGAAATGTATGATTTTGACGTTTCGACTTCCACCATCTCACGAATCACCAATGCTGTTGCCAGCGAAGTGGTTGCCTGGCAGAACCGACCATTGGATGAAGTATATCTGATTGTCTGGATGGACGGGATTGTTTTCAAGGTTCGTGAAAACTCCAAGGTCATCAACAAAACCATTTATTTAGCCGTAGGACTCAATCGTGAAGGTAAAAAAGAAGTTCTCGGGATGTGGCTCGGAAAGAACGAAAGCTCCAGCTTTTGGATGAATGTTCTGACCGATTTAAAAGCTCGTGGCGTAGAAGATATTCTCATCACTGCTACCGATAATCTGAATGGATTTACCCAGACCATTCGCTCGGTTTTTCCGCAATCTCAAACCCAAATCTGCGTAGTTCACCAAATTAGAAATGCATGTAAATATGTTGTCTGGAAAGATAGGAAAGAATTTTCTGCAGATATGAAACACATTTATACTGCCCCCACAAAAGAAGCGGCAAAAGCAGCTTTGGACGACTTTGCAACCAAATGGGAAAGTAAATATCTCTATGCAATACAATCCTGGAGAACTCATTGGGACGAATTAACCGTCTTTTTTGAGTTTCCAATCGAGATTAGAAAAATAATTTACACGACCAATTTAATTGAAAATCTAAACGGGAAAATCCGAAAATACACCAAAAACAAAATGTCTTTCCCTACAGATGATGCAGTTATAAAATCTGTTTATTTAGCATTGAAAGAAGCAACTAAAAAATGGACCATGCCCATCCAAAATTGGGGATTGATTTTAAACCAATTTATGCTTATTTTTGAAAATAGGCTCAGATTATAAATCTAAGCCCTAACTTTTTAATTTACACACTTAATGGGACAGTGTCTGGAGAAGCTAAGAGCCTGTTTAAATTTCATCAAAATTAATTTCTCCGACCCTAAAGGGAGTTAATTTTGATGAAATTTTCAAGGCATTTTTCCACCCTTTAGGATTGGGAAAAAGAAAAATGACTTGAAAATTTGTTTTTTAATCATTTTTAAACAGGCTCCCGCTGCCGCACGAATCCTTTAGTGTGGCTTTTATTTTCAAAAATTTCTCAAAAAATTTCTATCTTTAGTTAAAACATACATTGATGAGTAGAAATTACAAATCACCCGCTGCCGCACGATTGTATCGTGTGGCTTTTTCTTTTAAACTTCATTCTCTAAAATTGTATTATTTTTATCTTTATAAAACATATAATGATGAGTAGAAATTACAAATTCCACAATTCCGAAGGATTATACTTCATAAGTTTTGCAGTTGTAGGCTGGCTGGACGTTTTTATCCGAAATGAATACAAAGAAATTCTTTTAGAAAGTTTAAGAATATATTCCAAAAACTTATCCACAAAAATAAAACACGACACCTTTTGTCGCATTAACCGCATATATTTGTTTTAGAAAATTAAACCATGAAGCGCTTGCGTTCCATTCAACAAAAACAAAACAGCAAAGCTAAAAACATAAAAATACCCGAATGAAAAAAGACTTCTACCTCACAAGATATGCCTTAATCATTAAGAAATTAGAAAGCGCTCCGTCTACTTATTCACAGCTGGAGGATTATCTTCTCAATTCTTTTGAATTTCAGGATGCAGATATAAAAAGTTACTCTATCCGTACTTTACAGAGGGATATCCGTGAGATTTCAGGGCTTTTTAATCTTTCTATTCACAACAAAAAGAAAGGCGACAACCGTTATTATATTGAGAGCCGGCCGATTATGGAAGTTGATGAGTACAACCAGAAATTATTAGAATCTTTTCAGGTAAGTAATGCATTAAATGTACACCCGGATTTTGCAGATTTTATCTTTTTTGAAAGCAGAAAACCTACCGGTGTCGAGCATTTTTATGATCTTTTCTTTGCCATTCGCAATAAAAGAGTCGTGACTTTTGAACACTATAATTACAAAAATAAGCTGATGACTTCACGAAAAGTTCATCCTTTGGCATTGAAAGAATCTAAAGACCGTTGGTATCTTATTGCGATTGACACCAAAGACAAAGCTTTGAAATCATTTGGTTTAGACCGAATTAATTATTTGGATGTCAATGCGATAAAATTCAGAGAAAAATATAAATACAACTTCAGAGAACATTTTAAAAATGCTTTCGGAGTGATGAATCTTACCGAACAAAATCCTCAGAAAATTGTTCTGAAATGCAGCAGACATCAAGGAGAATATATTCGTAGTTTTGCACTTCATCAGTCTCAGAAGGAAATCAAAGAAACTCCGGAAGAAATCATTTTTGAGTTTTTCCTCCACCCTACTTATGACTTTATGCAGGAGATTTTATCATATGGAAAAGAAGTAAAAGTTCTTGAACCTAAAGCTTTAGTTGAAGATATTAAAAAACATTTACAAGAATCGCTCAACAGTTATTTTGAAGATTAAATGTTTTGCATCTTTTTTGATTACATTTACATAAACAATCATCTTTTGAAAGCTTTACATCTCTTTTTTATGTTTCTCTCAACATTTTGCTTTTCTCAACAGGTCGAGGAATTCAAGATGGTAAAAAACTATTACAATCAGCATAGAAGCATGCTTAATCAGGAATTCAAGAAAAAATTTGATGCCGAAAAAAATACGGTCATAAAAACATCTATCAAACAGGATTTTCTCTTTTTCATGAAAAAGATGGACAGCATTGAGAATGTGGCACTCATCGGAGCTTTGCTTAAAGTAAAAAACCTTGAAGATCTTAGTAAGATTAATACCAAATCAACACCTGCATTACCTGCTGTTTCTAAAACGATAGACCAGACTGCCAATTATCCCGGCGGCATGAATAACTTGAGAAAACAGGTTGCAGATCTCTTCTACGGAGATGGTGTTTATTCTGAAACAGGAAACAGCAAAGCTGTAGTCGCTTTTGTTGTAGAACAAGATGGCACCATCAGCAATGTGCAGGCAGAAGGTGATAATTTTACGTTTAACCGTCAGGCCGAGATTGCATTATACTCGGTTCCGGATAAATTTTCTCCTGCTTCTGTTAACGGAAACCCTGTAAGATATCGCTTCAGACTGCCTTTAGCGATGAACCTTGAGTAATTACTAAATTTTTCTTTGTCGTTTCATTATTAATACTACTTTTGAGAAAAAATCTATGAAAAGACTTTTACTCTCATTCTCTCTATTTTTCGGATTATTTTCTGCACAAGCTCAGGAAACAGAAAAACAAAGAAAAAACGACGTTCTTGCAGATCCTATTTTATTAATTGCCGTCCCGATGGCTAATGTTTCTTATGAAAGACTTTTGTCTGAAAATAAAGGACTGGGTATTAATGCATTGATCAAATTAGATCCTGAAGATGGCAGATTTTCGCAATTCTCAGCTTTTTACAGAATGTATTTTGGTAAAAAATATGCCTCCGGATTTTTTCTGGAAGGCTTCATACCCGTAACTACAGAATCTAATGACATTTATTCATATAATTATGACGACATCAACGGATATTATTACACCTCATCTGTCACCAAGGGCAATTTTACAACCGTAGGAGTCGGTTTTGGAGTCGGAGGAAAATGGGTAATGAAAAACAATTTAGTTATTGAAGCCAGTGGTGGTATTGCCAGAAGATTCGGAGATAGAGACAAGCATTATTTTGATGAAGTAACCGGAAAAATAATGGGTGGTATCGGATATCGATTCTAAATTCTTAAAAATATTTAATGAAAAGCTTAGTTTTGCACTAAGCTTTTATTTTTATGTTTACCGACGAATATTTTATGAAAATGGCTTTTCAGGAAGCCGAAATTGCCTTCGAAAAAGATGAGGTTCCTATCGGATGTGTAGTGGTTTCAAATAATCGTGTGATTGCACGAGCACACAATCTTACCGAAACCTTAAACGATGTTACCGCCCACGCCGAAATGCAGGCCATCACCTCTGCTGCTAATTTTTTAGGTGGAAAATATTTGATCAACTGTACTTTGTATGTGACTTTAGAACCTTGCGTGATGTGTTCGGGAGCTTTGTCTTGGTCTCAGATTTCAAAAGTGGTCATCGGCGCAAGAGACGAGCAGCGAGGTTTTATCAATAAAAATTTAGCCCTTCATCCCAAAACAGAAATCATCACCGGAATTATGGAAAATGAATGCTCTTCTATTGTGAAAGAGTTTTTTAAATCTAAGAGATAAATTAATACAAAATCATATTCAAGTTTGTCATTCCGTAGGAATCTCAACTGTTTTTACTCACTTTATTGAGATTCCTACGGAATGACAAAAATGCCGTTAAATTATTATTGTTTTTGTAATTAAAATTAATCTAAATCTTTGCCTAAGAAATACAAACCTTTCAAAGTATGTAGTCGGTCTGCAATATGTATTTTATCGGTCAACGGTTTGTAAACGTGAGAAACTCCACCTGTAGCTATCACAAAACACTCGTCGTTCACCTCATCATTGATACGGTCGATAAAACCTTCCACCATTCCGAGGAAACCGTAAACCATCCCGCTTTGCATGCAACTGATGGTATCTAAACCTAAAACAGATTTTGGTTTTATGAGTTCAATTTCCGGAAGCTGAGCAGTTTGGCTAATCAAAGAATTTAATGATGTCACGATGCCCGGAGCAATGATCACGCCTAAAGTTTCGCCATTTTCTGCGACACAGCTTGCAGTAAGCGCAGTGCCGAAATCAAGCACAATTTTTTTTCTGTCGGGATACATATTATGCGCAGCTACGAGATTGGCATAAATATCCGTTCCCATCTGCTTAGATTTTGCGATAACCTCCGACGGTGTATTGCGGTCTACCATAATTGGAACAATTCCGTGAATTTTTCTTATCGCAGACGTAATTTCCCTTGTTAATTGCGGAACTACAGAGCCAATAATAATTTTCTCGATTTTTTTAGGATCAACTTTATAGGTTTGATATAAGATCAACATCTGACCATGCAACTCATCTGCAGTTCTGTACGGTTTTGTATTGATGACCCAAGAGATGTCACAATTGTCATCATCAAAAAGACCAAATCTGATATTGCTGTTTCCAACATTGATTATGATAGAATTCATTGAATAGCTTTTCGGTGGTAAATTTAACAATTTTCATAAAAAGAGCCTTTTAATATCTATAAAAATGATTTATAATTGTAAAAACAATTGATTAAGCTCGAAACACCAATGAAAAAACTTACAATCCTCATATTCATCAGTCAATTTGCAATTCTTTTCTCTCAGAAAAACGTCAAAATGTACAACGAGAGAAAAGGCGACACTATCACATTCTATGTTGACAATCAGGAGATTTATCCTGTGTCGTTGGTTTTCAATGGTCAGCCGGAGATCAACAATTTAAAGAAACCTGAATTATTTAGAACCGCGCAGGTCATTCCTGCAAAAACAATGAGGCAAAAAGTGACTTTCTTTGTCGTGAACGATAAAAAGAAAGGCTGGGGAATCAAAAAAATGCCCGGATACAAAAGCTACATCGGTGACATCACGATAAAAAATTACGATACTCAATATGTCTACGATTTACCTTTCGGAAAAGGAAAAGCATTCTGGATTCATCAGGGATATAACGGAAATTTTTCTCACCAAAATGAAAATTCTTTAGACTTCATTATGCCTGAAGGCACAGAAGTTTTAGCATCAAGAGAAGGCTTGGTCATAGAGATTGTACAGAGTAATAACAAAAGCTGCCCTACCCAAAGTTGTGCACCTTTCGGGAATTATGTATCTATCTTGCATCCCGATGGTACGATTGCTCAATATTATCATTTACAGCAAAACGGTGTTCAGGTAAAACTCGGAGACAGCGTGACAAAAGGACAATTCATTGCTTACAGTGGAAATACCGGCTGGAGCAGCGGACCGCATCTTCATTTTAACGTATATCTCTCAAGTGCGACGGCAGAGAAAAACAGAGTTACGGTGAAAACGCTTTTCAGAACCGGAGATAGAAAAAAAGTAGAGTTTTTAGAGGAAAAGAAATCGTATTCGAGGGCGTATTAATTATTCTTAAATTGATTCACATTATCAACCAGCAATGTATAAAGTTCATCAAATTTTATCTGTAATGAATTAGCCGAAATACAGATTGGCGTTTCATAATACCTGAAATTTAACTTGAGCCCTCTAAGTTTCAACCATCGAGTTGTCTTATTAAGATAATCTATTGGATTCCGCACTATGATAAGGATAAATTTGTTTTGATTGACAGTCACCATTTTAACTTCTTTAATGTCTTTCCAAGGTATAAAACCTAATGCAAGAGCACTGGAATTATCATTAATCCCTTTTTCGTTAATAATTAGTCCCGGTTTTTTATTAAACAATCTAAACAACATTGTTATTGCTGCAAGACCAAAAAAAACAACACAGACAAAACCCGCCAGAAAACGAGGAAAAGGTTTCATTATCCAAGCATATCTGTTTGAATGATTGATAGATTCCGGTTCATGTATTATTAAAATTAACCCAAGAACAACAAATAGTACTGCCCCAATAAAAAGCAACATCATTTTCATTTTACTTAAAGGAATTACTACCGGAACAATCTTTTTACTCATCATTATTAATTCTTTTTTTAGGTTGTCAAAAATAAATCAAAGAATCGAAAGAAAAACTAACTTTTAATTATTTTCAATCTATAAGAATTCTAACATTAAATTAAATAGTTTTAATTTGCGACATATAATTTTTAAGGCTAATTAAGTCTCGAAATATATCTTTGAAGGTCTAAATTATTTAATATACTATGAAATATTCTTTCACCGTACTTCTCCTTCTTCTCATTAACCTAAGTTGCATCAGTAGAAAAAAAGCAACAACTTCAAACTGTACTGACTACTCATTTTACTATAATTATACAGGTAGTGAAGCCTTAAAACAGATAAAAGACATCCCAAATCTTAAAGAGATTGACGAACATTCACTCAATTCTTATCTTGAAATGGGTAATAATTTTGAAGAAATTAACAAGAATCAAATAGTATTTGTCCCAAGAAGTGAGTTTTTTCAAATTCCTGATCGAAAAGGAGATATTCCACTGTATGTTTTAGGATATATTCAGAATAATCATATCAAACAGTACTTAGCATTTGAGCTTCATGTTGGTCAGAACTCTTCATTATATATCATCAATCAGATAAATGATAAAGTCACTTCAATGTTTTTAGCTCATTCTAATTATAACTCCGGTTATGGTGGTGAAAATGTGGGAACAAAAAAAATATCTGATTCTATTTTTAATGTTAAAGTTTTTCATTCTTATGATACAATTGACCGCAATGGCAACTCTTCAGAAACGTGCAATTATCAGCTTACATTATCTGATGAAGGATATCTAAATTTGGTTCAATAAGGCACACTCTAAATATTTAAAGAATAAGAGAAACAATCAATTCGATATACTTGTATCTGAAAACTAAATTTTCCGCTTAGATGAGATGTATTGATTAGCTTATAAACTCTTCCGTTTTCCGAGTCAAGAAAGTATTTCTCATACCGCCATGTTTTTTGTGAATCTTTTTTTATCTCTTCAAAAATTCTTTTAGTTCTTGCAATACATACTTCAGACTCTTCAATTTTATATTTGTCCACCCTTTCTGTACTGTAAACAAAATTTTCTAAAATTTTCGGCTTAAAATGCAAGTTTGTCTCTGTATGTAGAATACTCAGCATTAATTCATCAAAAAGTAATCTGAATTCATCAGGTTTTAATTTTAATTCTCTAATGACATCTTTAAATTGCTGCTCAAACGTTGTATTGGTTTTTGCATATAACTGCAATTGTGTTTCATTTCGAAATCCCCAATAATCAAAATACATGTTTGAAAGAAATGGAATAGCGTAAAAGTGCTTGTTTTTTTCAAAAACAAGCACTTTCATCATAATCATTTTTTTGAGGATTTCTAAATAAAGTAATTGAGAGAGAATCTAAGTTTACCTGTCGAACTTGCATTAGATCTCTATCAATCATGGGGAACTTTTTCAAAACGTATTCAATGCTTTTCTCTTCAGTTTTAAAACCATTATTTTTTTCCTCTTCACAAGCAACAATCACGAAAATAATTAGAAATACCAAAATAAAATTTTTCATTTGTCTAAACTAATATTTAAATATACAAAAGTTCTATTCTCTTAAGTCTGGTATCTAATACAATTGCTTTAATAAAATCTAATTTACTTCAATCTGCAACATAGCCGTTTTAAACAAAATACAACTTACAAACATTACAAACAGACCTGTTTGTAACAACATGCAAAATACATAGATTTAAAACAGATCTGTTTTAAAGAAAATGCAACTGCATTTAGTCTCCCGCAAGTTGTGGGAAACAAAATGCAACTTACAGAAGACCAAACACTCTTGTTTGTAACCAAATGCAGTTTTCATTGATACAAAACAAAATCCCCAAAGAAAAACTCTTCGGGGATTATTTATGTATTTAAATTCAACTATTTCACTTCAACAAAATTGTTTTCAGGATTTACATCCGCCATTCTCTGGCTGAAATCTATGCCTAAAAGCGACAATTGAGATTTTGTGTAAGGAATCGTAAGGGTATATTCTTTCTGCGTCCACGGCCAGTATTTTTCTGTGGTAAAATCACCGTAGCCGTCTGTCTGTTTCCAGGTATGGGTCATGTTCATCGGAATGTAGTAGGTAATGATTTTCTTATCTGTCGTCATTACAGAAAAATCAATAGGCATAGGAACCTGACCGTTGTTCAGCAACGTTATCGTAGTCGATTTTGTGTCGTATTGTATGTCTTTAATTCCGTAATCGATGGTTTTTGTGGTGTTGATCCAGTAATGATGAAACCACTTCAGATCCATCCCCGAAACTTTCTGTGCAATATGCAGGAAATCTCTGTCGGTAGGATGTTTCATGCTCCACTCTTTGAAATATTCGGTCATGATTTTTTCTAAATTCTGCTCACCAACGATGTAGCCTAACTGCACCAGATACAATTCACCTTTCACATAACTTGCAAAACTGTACGCAGTGCCATTGTCGTGGTGGTCACCGAGCCAAACTGCAGGCTCTTCAATTCCTTTTTGTACAATTCCTCTGTATGCATTTATTTTATCAACAAAAGGATTCGGTCTTTCATCTTTTGGTGGGAAAAGCTGATGCATCACAATGCTTTCTGCATAGCTTGTAAAGCCTTCATCCATCCATGGTCTCAGAGGTTCATTGGTTGCCAGCATCTGCTGATACCAAGAGTGCGAACCTTCGTGAACCATTAGCCCCATTAAATCTTCAAGATTTTTTGCTTCACCTAAAATCATCGTACACATTCCGTATTCCATACCGCCGTCACCACCTTGAATGAAAGCATAAGAAGGATAAGCATATTTCCCAAAACGGGAATTCATAATCTGGAAATACTTCGTCACGTAAGGCTGCGCTTCACCCCATGCTTTGGTTTTGTCATTTTTCTGATATACAAAAAACACTTTCGGACCTTGCGGAACATCAAAACTTTCTACCGAATAATCTTTGTCTGCCGCCCAAGCAAAGTCGAGCATATTTTTGGCAGTCCATTTCCAGCTCGCTTTATTTTTATCGGCTTTAATTTTTGCTGAGGTATCGTAGCCTTTTACTTCGGTAGGATTCAAAAGCGTTCCGCCCGCTCCTATTACATAATCTTTGTTGATTTTAATGGTTACATCAAAATCTGCAAACGGAGCATGAAATTCTCTTCCTACATAATCGAAAGTTGCCCATCCGTCATAATCGTATTCTGCAATTTTCGGATACCATTGAGACATCGTCATATCAACGCCTTCACGGTTGTTTCTTCCGCTTCTTCTAATTTGTTGAGGAATTACGGCATCCCACTCCATTGTGAAAGTGGTTTTTGAATTGGGTTTTAAAGATTCATTTAAATAAACCTTCATCACTGTTTCCTGAATTTCAAACTTCAGATTCTTTCCGTTTTGTTTGATCCAGTGGATATTTTGAGCGCCTTCCTGATCTTTCGGAATCGATGCCAATCTTGAAACGCCGTCTTTCTGCAATCTTGAATCTCCATTTTTTCCCTGTCCGGCAACTCTCTGATCCATCATTGAATTGGGTTTAAAAGCGTTCCAGTACAAATGGAAATACACGACATTAAGTTCGTCGGGAGAGTTATTGGAATAATTAAGAGTCTGATTTCCTTCGTAGGTAAATTTTTCTGCATTGACATCAATATCCATCTTATATTGGGCAGCCTGCTGATAATAGGCATTCTGCTGCGCCTGAAATTGTGAAAGGATCAAAGCAAAGAGTATTGCAAACGATTTTTTCATTGAAGATTTATTTTTTTTTAAAGGTAAGTAAATTTTGAAAGAGGCTCAAATGTGATATTCAAGCTTGGTTGTATCTTTTGATTGTTTAATAGGGATGAGGTTAAATTTTCTATTAAAGATTTGGTGAATTTTTTTTTCCGCAGATCACACGGATTAGCACAGATGATTACGCATAAAAATCTGTGAACATCTGCGAGATCTGTGGGAGATTTCTTAACCACGGACAACACCAATAGTTAGTGATCCGTGAAAAACCTTAGTTTTATTCGTGTTTAAATTTAAACAAAATCATTTTTTTAATCAAAGCAATCTGCCCCAAATGATAATAAGCGTGTTCAATCATTCCGTCAATATTCCTTAGATACGTTCCGTATTTTTCATCTACGAAAACTTCATTCATTTTAGAATCGGGCATCTCTTCTAATAATGTTGCAAACTTTTCAGAATCGTTCAACAATTTATTTAAAAGCACTTCCCATTGCTCCTGAGATCCAATCGGAGGAAGATCGAAGCTGAATTGATCTTTAATTTCCAGATCACCACCTTCAAAAACATTGAGAATTCCTGCGATGTAATAATCAATGTGAAATGTGAGCATTGCGATAGTGTTTACATCAGCAATTTTCGTTGTTGCTTGCTCCCAAGTGACATCTGAAAGCTGATCTTTAAAATTGGTATTGGCAATCCATCTTCCATCCAATAAAACTTCACGGAATCTTTTGGCTAACTGTGAGGGTGTGCTCATTTCTTTAGTTTTAATAAGTTTAAAGATAATATTTTTTGAGTTTCCCACAGACCACGCAGATTTTCGCAGATTTTTTTTTAAATAACCAAAAATGTAATGCCACGAATTCACGAATGAAACGATATCATCTATTCTAAGTAACCTTGTCAAGGTTTAAAACCTTGACAAGGTTGATACGACTAAAATCTAAAAAAAATCCTCCAAGGTTTCCAAAACCTTGAAGAATTAAATGTATTCTGAGTAATCAGAATTATTTCTTAGAAGAAATTTCTTTCTTTCCGCTTTGTAAGATTTTTTCAAGAATTCTTAAAGTAATCAGATAGGTCGGTTTCACACCTGTCAATCCTAAACCGCCAGAAGATAGTGTAGCTCCCGTTTCCAAAGGATTATCTGAAGCATAATAGGCATAACTTACAAAAAGATCGGGCGCAATATGATGCCTGATTTTTGATGCGACCTGAATTGCTTTTTGGTAATGCGCACCTTCCATTTCAAGTCCAATAGCCTTCCATGAAGTATTCATAAAATATTGAAGAATGTCTCTGTTCTGAAGTGAAGTTCCTAAAACTGTAATCATCGGTCCTTCGAAAGCTTTCAATTCATCATCTTTAAAATCATCAAGCTTTAAAGCGTTTTCAAAAGGATAATTATCTGCCGTTCCTTCAAAGATGTGGGAAGTTGGGATCATAATGTCACCTTTCCCACCGGCAAGAATTCCTGCTTTACCCATAATGGAAACAGATTTTACCTTCATCATATAAACTTCACCTTTCTGCTCAAAAGGTCTTAGTAATTCGTCCATTACCTCAAAAGCCTGTTCGCCAAATGCATAATCGAAAACCATAATGACATCGTCTCCGTCATATTTTAAGTGACCGAAAGGAGTGTTTTTAAGATTTGTCTTGCTTAAATCGATAATCTGAACGTCTATATTACTTCCGCTTTTGTCATTGATGTAAACTAAACCTTCTTCCAAAGCGTATTTTGAAACTTTGTCACGAAGATCTTTTTTATCTGAAATCTCGCCATAGAGCTTGTAATCAACGTCTTTGGTGTCTTTTTTCTTTAAAGCATCATTTCCGTACAGCATATTTTTCACAGAATGCATATTTGCCGAAATAATGTGTAACGGACGCATGTGAAGATCATTTTCAAATAAAACTTCTTTCACTTTGTGAGCCCATTTTTCACCGAAGTAATGATGACCAACTCTTTCCTTTAAAATTGCACTGAAATAAATTTCGCGCTCACGGCTTTGTTTAGCGTCTTCGAGACTCACTTTTCCTAAATGGTAAATGATCTTGAATAATCTGTCCGGATTTTCATCGTCACCGAAAGTATTGTATGCATTTAAAGTTTCATCGAAAGTTCTTCCTATTAAAGAAGAAAGGTGAATCAATGCGACTTCTTTTTCTCTTCTGCTGAATTTTTTTTCGCCTTTCACCACTTCTTCGATGATTTTGAAAGCTCTTGTCGGCTTCCAGTTTTCATCCTGAATAAATGCGAGATTACGGATTTTATCGGCTTCTATAAATAAGAACGTTAAATGCGTAAGAATATCATAGATTTCTGAACGTCCCAAAAGAACCTCGATATTCATCTGATGTTCGTCTATTCGGTAACAGTTTCTTCTTCTCTTTTTCGGAACGATCGGCTCAAAACTCCCTTTATCAAAACCTTCGTCTGATGTAAGATGAATGAAAGCGCATTCTTCTATTCCTTCCGGAAGTCTGTCTAAAACATACATCAAACCATCAAGCTCCAACTTGCTTGGAACGCTCATGGTACCGTAAATTTCGGGATTGATCGTTTTTAACAAACTTCTAATGCTCTCTCCGGAAACTCCGCTTGGCTTGAAAAAACCTCTATAAAACAGATGTCTCATAGAAATGTATAGTCTTTCAATTGCCTCGGTGGTTTCTCTTGCTCTAGAATTTGTCATATATTAAATTTTTATAAAAAGTCTGCTAAGTTACGAAAAATATATTTAATATTTTAAATCGCTTTAAACCAAACGATTATCTTTTAAATTGAATTTTTAAACTTTTTAAAATTAATATTTACGACCATAATTAAAAAGAAAACTGGAATAAGTTTTATTCATATTTAAAAATCACATCTCAATCCAACTTTTCCAGCTTTTTTATTTCATCTTCTATTTTGCTGAAACTAACTTTCTCTATCGTTTTAATCAACTTTCGACTTACATATAATTGCAAAGTATAAGTATTGTTTTGAGCAGGAGTAATGAGAATTCCATCTTTTGGTTTTCCTTCAGAATCAATTTGAATTCCAGTAACAATGCGGTTTTCGTCGGTTTCTTCAATCAATTTGTCGCCCGAAATTTTTTCTGCCAGCATACTGAAATTTTCTTGAAGACCTGAAGTCTCTTTGACCATCATATAAACTTTATAAAACAATTCAGTTCCTTCAGTTGGCTTCATCGATTCATCCATTGGGTTTACAGTAGTTGAAATAATTTTGCCTTCTTTCTCGTGATAAATAATGATACCTTCTTTATATTTTGACTCTAAATGATCTTTTCTCGTACCGTCAACTATTTTCCCATCGATAGAAAGCTGTTTATTAAACGTATTTTTAGATTGGTCAATTTTAATTTCAGCCCTTCTGTTTGCCTGCATATCGCTGATTTCAATCGTATTATTTTTCAGTTCAAAATGAATTCTGTTGAAATAATGCATCGCAAACAAATCCCAGTCGAAACTTTTCAAGACTCCATTTTTCCAATATCTTGAGATGAATTGTTTTTCTTTTAAAACATACTCAACGCCATCGTATATTTTTCCGTCTTTGTAGGTGGATTTGATATTGTAATTCTGATGTCTGAAATTGTCCATGTTTTTCAGATAATCATTTGAATATTGAAATTTTAGAATTCCGTTTTCAAAATAATTAACATGCTTAAATTCACGATCATCTTCAGTTTCAAAATATCCGGAAAAAGGTTTTCCGTTCTTTAAAATGCCTTCGTAAAAATTTTGGGGTTTTTCTGAAATCGCAAAAGAATAATCTTTGATTTTTGCTAAAATTCCGTTTTCGTAGATTTTTTGTTTTTGAATTCTATCCTTATTATATTGTTCTTCAAAAAAAGTTTCTTCAGTGATTTTTCCATTTTTGTAAACTGTTATTTTTTCTTCATCAACCAAAGTCCCGTTATAAGGTTCGTCGCTTTTATATTCTAAAGTTCCTGCCACTTTACCATCATCATAGAAAGTTGTTAATCCATCCAACTTTCCATCTTTAGAAGTATAAGTTTTTTCTAAATTTTCCAATTTATAACCGAAAACTTTCTGCAAACCGTTTTTCATGAAGTTTTCAACATTGATCAATTCGTAATCATCAGAATTGTCTTGTATTTTTTCAATAAAAGTTCCGTTAAAAGGTTTTCCGTTTTTGTAAACACCTTTAGCAACAATTTGTTTTCCTTCATCTACAGCAATCGCTTCACCTTCTTTTACACCATTTACATAATTTAAATTCACCACAAACGCAGCTACATTTTCATCAAAATTCCCTTGGAAAGGCTCATCTTTTTTATAAATTCTTTTGCTTTTTATTTTTCCATCTTCGGTGTAAGCAATTTCTTCTCCATCTTTCCAGCCTTCTTTATACAAAGTTTCTGTTGCTATTTTTCCGTTTGGAAAATATAACAAATTCTTCCCTGATCTTAATTTACCAACATATTTTATAATGGTTTTAACTTCCGTTGCAAAATTATTTTGGAGATAATACTCATAATCCAATCCATATGTAATATCACTTCCGTAATCATAAAAGTTGGCTTCATTCAAAAATTGAATTAATTTTCCTGACTTGTCGTAATTTTTCCGTTCGATAGATTTAAAATAACCTCTATCAATGGCAAAAACTGTTTCCTGAGCGAGTTGTTTAGAGTTTACCCAAAATATTTTTTCAGTAACTGTTTTTCTGTTTTTTATTTTTTTTGAAACATTTTCTTCATCCATAGGCTCCAAAAGCTCAACGGTTTGCGGAGCTGCTTCAGCTGTTTTTAATGGAACCGGAGGCGGTGGTGGAACTTCAACACCCTCTTCATGATGGTGATTTCCGGTTTCAGACATAGAAATTTCTTCAACCTTTTCATTATAATCATAGTCTTCATTGTTTTTCACTTTTTCAAAACTTCCGTTTTCAGGTTTTCCTTTTGCGTAAATTCCTTTCATTAAAACAGCTCCGTCTGTACTATAGATTATAGCTTCACCATCTTTTACCCCATTTTTATACTGAACCTTTTTTCTGACTTTCCCATTCGGATGATAATATAATAAGGTAAGGTTTTTTGTATCGTTTCGATATTGTTTAAAATTTTCATCATTTCCATTTTCGTCGTACCAAATAATATCGCCAACGTATGCATTTTCATTAGTCTTCAAAGTGTAGCCTTCAAACTGTTGAGTTCCGTTGATATAAAAATCCTGAAGCAAAACCAATTCACCAATTTGTTTCAAAGGCATTAGTCGATAAAAAGAAGCATTTGCTTTTGTTGTGACTTCCCAATCTTTATCATAATATATAGGATCTGATTTTTGAGAAAAAAGCATCTGCAAGAACAGGCAAGAAATAATTAGGGTGATTTTTTTTATCATCGGGTTTTGATTTATTCAAAAATAAGAATTCTTTAGCATCATAAGCTTGTTTTTAGAGGAGTTCAGGAAAATTGTTACTCTCAAAATGTTTAAACTTAATATTAAATCCTATTTCAAGAGAAAAAATATCTATCTGCACTCATATTAATTCTATTTAAACTAAAAATTAATTTCATTTAAAACACCCCCATATTAAAACAGGGGTCAATTGAGATTTAAATCAAAACAAACAATAAAATAGTCTAAAAAAATTAGGGTAATTTATTTTCAATTCATTTTTTTTGTAAATTTGCCACATAAAATTCAACACTATATGTCAACTTTAAGATTTAAAGCTTTAGAAACTTTACCATTCAAGGACTTTAGAAAAGATAATTCGGTAGAAATTCCTGCTAAATTATCAGAATTATTTTGTGAAAATGTATTCTCTGAAAACACCATGAGAGAATATTTAACAAAAGAAGCATTCCAATCTATTATGGATGCTATTAAGAAAGGAAGTAAAATCCAGAGATTAATTGCAGATCAGGTAGCAGTAGCTATGAAAGATTGGGCAATGAGCAAAGGTGTTACCCACTACACGCACTGGTTTCAGCCATTAACTGGAAGTACTGCAGAAAAGCACGATTCATTCTTCACACCTATCGAAGGTGGTAGAGCAATTGAAAGATTCAGCGGAAACTTATTGATTCAGCAAGAACCAGATGCATCTTCTTTCCCTAACGGCGGTATCAGAAACACGTTTGAAGCAAGAGGTTACACGGCTTGGGATCCTACATCTCCTGCATTCATTATGGGAACTACTTTATGTATCCCTTCAATTTTTATCTCTTACACAGGAGAAACTTTAGATTACAAAGCACCTTTATTGAGAGCTTTGCACGCCGTAGACGAAGCTGCAACCAACGTAATGCAGTATTTCGACAAAAATGTAACAAAAGTAACTCCTACTTTAGGGTGGGAGCAAGAATATTTTCTGGTTGATTCAGCATTATATCAATCTCGTCCGGATTTGGTTTTAACAGGTAAAACTTTATTGGGACATTCTCCTGCAAAAGGGCAACAATTAGACGACCATTATTTCGGTTCAATTCCTACAAGAGTAATGAATTTCATGAAAGAATTGGAAGTTGAATGTATGAAATTGGGTATCCCAGTAACAACAAGACACAACGAGGTGGCTCCAAACCAATTTGAGCTTGCACCAATGTTTGAAGAAGTAAACGTTGCGGTTGATCACAACTCATTGTTGATGGACGTAATGGCAAGAATTGCTCACAGACACCATTTCCATATTTTATTCCACGAAAAACCATTCGCAGGAGTAAACGGAAGCGGAAAGCATAACAACTGGTCTTTAGCAACTGATACAGGTGAAAACCTTTTAAGCCCAGGAAAAAACCCTAAGAAAAACTTACAGTTCTTAACATTCTTCGTGAATACCATTAAAGCAGTTCACGAATATGCAGATCTTTTAAGAGCAAGTATCGCGTCTGCAAGCAACGATCACAGATTGGGGGCAAACGAAGCTCCACCGGCAATTATTTCTGTATTTATCGGAAGCCAGTTGTTCAGAGTTTTGGAAGAACTTGAAAAAGTAACCGAAGGAAAACTTTCACCAGACGAAAAAACTGATTTAAAACTAAATGTTGTTGGAAAAATTCCTGAAATCTTGTTGGATAATACTGACAGAAACAGAACTTCTCCTTTTGCATTTACAGGAAATAAATTTGAGATCAGAGCGGTAGGTTCTTCTGCAAACTGCGCAGAATCTATGACGGTAATGAACACTATTGCAGCAAAGCAATTAAGCGATTTTAAAAAAGAAGTTGATGCTTTAATTGAAACAGGTCTTAAGAAAGACGAAGCGATCTTCAACGTTTTGAGAGAATACATCAAGCAGTGTAAAAACATTATGTTTGAAGGAGATGGATATTCTGATGACTGGGCTGTAGAAGCTGAAAAAAGAGGATTAAACAACTGGAAAACCACTCCTGAAGCATTGAAGCAGGAAATGAACCAAAAGTTTCTTGATCTATATGAAGAAATCGGAATTTTCAACCATAGAGAAGTTGAAGCTAGAAACGAAATCAAATTAGAAAAATATTCAACAGTTATTGATATCGAAGCAAGAGTTTTGAGTGACATTGCAAGAAACCACATCATTCCTTCCGCTTTAAATTATCAGAACAGATTAATTGAAAACGTAAGAGGTCTTAAAGATATTTTCGGAGAAAAAGAATTCAAAACATTGGCAAAAGAGCAAATAAGTTTGATTACCAATATTTCAGAAAATATCTCAACAATCAAATTGGGTGTTGAACAGCTTCTTGAAGCAAGAGCGAACGCAAAAGCAGTATCTGAAAGCCAAACTCAGGCAGAACATTACTGTAATAAAGTAAAGCCATTATTTGACGCAATCAGAGATGCATCAGACGATCTTGAAATGATGGTTGATGATGAACTTTGGCCAATGACGAAATATAGAGAAATGTTATTTACAAGATAACATCTGTAAAGTTCCATATTAGTGAAGGTTCTCCGATTATTCGGGGAACTTTTTTTATGCCTTTTTAACAGCAGATTTCTTAATGTTTGATTTTAAAGAACTCCGATCAACAAAGAACTGTGTATTTATTATGTTAAAAAATCTTAATGAAAAATTTGGCGAATTCACCAAAACAAGCGATTAACAGCAGTTTTTTCTTTAACAAATTTCTCCGATATGTTAAATAGTGTTAAAACAAGAACATGACAATAATCATATCGAGGCTGTCTTAGATGGAATCTCTACTTTTGTAGGGCTTTAGAGAAATAAATATTTCTTTTTCAACCGGAAATTAAAAAATATGAAGAAAAGAGTTTTGTTTTATTTAGTTGCTTTCGTTTCAACAATATCACTACAATCATGCGTTACGAATTACGTAGTTTCAAAACCGGCAACCTACACTAAAGAGTACAAAACAGATGCCAAACTAGTTGCTTTAGACACTAAGATAGAGAATGATAAGAAGTTGTTAATCAACTCTTTTATATCTGAAAAAGCAGTAGCCATCTCAAACGCAAAAAATTCTTTAAAAAATTCTGAAATCGCAAAAGCGATTAAACACAATAAGACTATTGATAATATCCTAACGGAAGCTTCAACATACTTAGGAACTCCTTACAGATACGGAGGAACTACAAGAAACGGAATCGACTGTTCAGCATTTGTGTTATCAGTATTCGGAGCAGCAGCAGGACTTACTTTACCAAGAGTTGCAGCATCTCAGTCTCAGGAAGGAGAAGCTATCGATAAAGAAAACCTTCAGAAAGGTGATCTAATCTTCTTTTCTCACGGTAGAAGAATTTCTCACGTAGGAATTGTGGAAGATGTAACAGAAGAAGGTGAAGTGAAATTTATTCATGCAGCGACTTCAAAAGGAGTAATGATCTCTTCATTGAACGATTCTTATTGGGGACCAAAATTCAGGTTTGCCAAAAGAGTAATCAATGAGAACGGAGAAAGCTACAACAACTTAGCCTCTACTAGTTTTTAGTTTTAAATAATTGATTTATATAAACGAAGCCATCAAAATTTGATGGCTTTAATTTTTTTATAAGTAAAAGGTATAAAGCCTAAATTAACAGTAATTTCATCAATACAATCAGTATTCAGATAGATGTAGTATTTTTAGCGGGAACTTCATCATCCTTCATTTTAAATAGAAATATCATGAACGTTGCTTTGTTAAATAAATATAATTTAAAGTTTTTAAAAAATTTTGATGCACATAATAGGATTACGCTCGGTGCTTCAGGTGGAGGTATTTCAGAAATGCTGGATGATTGTTTTGATACCAACACAATAGATGAGTTTTTACAAAAAATAGACTTATATGCAAATGGCGGACTTGATCCTGAAGGAGACAACATGCTACATACTGAAATATATACAGCATATATAGATCATCAAAGTGCAGATATATATTTGAATATTGGTGATTCAAAGCTTTTACAGATAATTCCACTAGTTGATTTAAAAAATATTTTAATAATGTGGAAAGATTTCCTGATTCAAAATGGGCATTAATTAAGGATGATATACTTTTTTAATCAGTTGTTTTTATCGATTTCTATATCGAGTTGACGTAAGAGCCCGTGAATTTCAGAAAGTGAAAATTTGGTCTTCTTTAGCTTGTTTGAATCAGGATTGATGGTGTAATTGAAAGATGTTCTAAAATCTGTTTTTTCTAAATTAGTTCTTTCGAATGTGGCGCCGTTGAAATCACAGTTTGAAAATACTGAATTTGACAGATCAGCTTCAGCAAAATCAACTTCAATCAGCTTACAATTTTTAAATAATGTTCTTTTTATGGAAGTTTTATAGAAAACAGAATTATTCAACGCGCATCCTTCAAATTTAAAAGACATTCCAAACTCGTTACAGTCGTCAAAATGCATCCCGAACATTTTGCAGTCTTTGAAAAACACATCACGAAAGGCTGCTCCACTAAGTTTGGTCATGCTTAAATTACAGTCTGTGAATTCGCAGTTGGTAAATTTAAATTGGGAAAGATCAACGTATTCAAAATTGCAATTCTGAAACGTGCAGTTTTCGTATTCGCCAATCTGCAATGGTGATTCAGCAAAATTTAACTGAGTATAATTTTGATCTAAAACGTAAGCTTCGTTCATTGACTTTAAGATTTATTTAAAAAAAGGAAGGTGATAGAAATTTCATCTCACTGACTGAGAGCAAACTGTACAGATTTATTTTCGAAAAATTCGCAACATGAATGTAAACTTCAATCATCCCGCTTCTAACTCCCAGCCTTACACCAAACTGTTTTTATCAGCATAATTCAATTTAAAGAAAATAAAAGTCATCATCGAAAAGGCTAGTAATGAACTTCCACCATAACTGAAGTATGGCAACGGAATACCAACGGTCGGAAACAAACCCATAACCATGCCTAAATTGATCGAAAAGTGCATCAACAGGATTGAGGCAAATGAATACCCAAAAACCCTGTTAAAGGTCGATTTCTGCTTTTCTGCGAGATAATAGATTCGTCCGATATATACCATATACGCAAGAACCAAAATGGTACTTCCAAGAAAACCCCATTCTTCACCAACTGTACAAAATATATAATCGGTTTCCTGCTCCGGAACAAATTTTCCTTGCGTTACAGAACCTTCGCGGAAGCCTTTTCCAAAAAATCCACCAGAACCGATTGCTGTTTTTGAATACAATAAGTTATACCCTGAAGTATCACGGAATTCACGCTCTCCTTTATACAAAACCTCTACCCTTTCTTGTTGGTGTTTAGGCAATTTTTCAAAAATGACAGGCGAAATAAATGATAATGCTGCCAAAAGAAGAACAATTCCGACACCCGGTAAAAGTGTGTATATATTTTTACGGAGAAAAGCTGCGTTAAACGCAAACCATAATCCGCCAATGAAAATAATAAATCCGGTAAAATACCATAAACTCCATTGCAGAGGATCGTTGAGATAATTAGCTAAAAGAAAAACAACTCCGAAAAGCCCTCCAATCAGAAAAAGTTTTCCGCTAAGACCTTCACGATACAAAGCAATAAAAAATGCCGTAAAAACCAACAAGGAACCAACATCAGGAATTGAAAGTACTACAATCGCAGGAATACCTATGATTGCTAAAACTGCTATTAATGAGGTTCTATTTTTTAAATTAAATTCTGATCCTGAAACATAATTAGCAAGCATCAAAGCCACCCCAATCTTGGAAAATTCAACTGGTTGCATGGTAAAACTCCCGAATTTATACCAATTCTTCTGACCCAGAATTTCTGTTCCGAAAATATGAAGACCAACAAGCATCAGAACTCCTCCTACATAAATAATCCCGGACATATTTTCAAAAAACTTGCTTCTGCTGAAGAAAATAATCAATCCAACAAACAGAGAAATACCGAAAAACAAAAGTTGTTTTTTACCTAAACCTTCATCTACGCTGTAAATGTTGGCAATAGCAAAAATACAAAGCAAGAGATACAAGCCAATCCCCAATTTATCTATTCCTTCTGTCCACTTCATGGTTTGGCGGTTTTTTTAGGTTCAACTTTCTTAGCGTTCAGTTTTTCTTTTGCTTTTTTGACAAGATTTAAGCTGTCTTGTATTCTCTTAAGTTTAAGAGAATCGGGCTTAGGCTCTTTGTAAAGGCCTTTTCTTTTGAGATCAGCAATCCACTGTCTTTTATATTCGGGCATGAAGCTCGAAGTAATCATTTTTTTGTAGAGATGTTCACGTTTAAGATCTCCGGTAATATATTTTTCGGCAATTACCGTACAAGCTGGCCCCGCCCAAGTAGCACCAAATCCTGCATGTTCCATTACAGCAACTACTACAATTTTTGGTTTATCTGCAGGAGCAATCAAAACAAAAATCGAATTATCTTTTCCCTGAGGAACCTGCGCTGTTCCGGTTTTGGCCAATTGAGTAAAATCTTTAGACATTAAGCCTCTCGCCGTTCCTCGCAAAACTACTGCTTCCATACCTTTAAGGACAGGTTCAAAATGTTTTGGATCAACTAAAGTCTGGTGTCTTTTTTTAAATCGAGGATCAGGATTTGGTTTCCCATCGATTGATTTTACGATATGAGGCGTGTAATACCAGCCGCGATTGGCAATTGCAGAAACATAGTTTGCCAACTGAAGAGGCGTTACCATTACATCACCTTGCCCCATTCCGTTATAGATGGCTCCGGTAGACATTTCGTCCCAATTTTTATAATCGTCTTTCTTAGAACCGTTTGCTTTAATAATGGCTTTAAATCTTCTTTCATAAAAATCCCCTGAAGGAATTCTGCCTTTTGCACCTACCGCAAAATCATTATTTAAAAACTCTCCAACGCCAAAGCTGCTCATGATTTTTTTCCACTCGTCAACACCTTTTGAAGGATTTCCAGGATATTTTTTAATAATTGCAATAAATGCATAGGTAAAGAAACAGTTACTTGAAACCTGAATTGAAGGAATCAACGGATCTGCTCCGCCGTGACCTTTTATTCTTTTTCCTTTATAATAAAACCCACCACCACAAGGGAAAATAGTTTTCTCATCCATCACGCCCATTTGCATTGCCGCTAAAGCTGTCAGCAATTTAAAAGTTGAACCTGGTGGATAACCCGCCTGCAACGACCTATCGAATGTAGGCTTGTTTTCGTAAATGGTATCTTTTGAAAGTGCGTAAAGATTTTTAGACTTATTCGGACCAGTGAAGAGATTAGGATCAATATCAGGACCAGTTGCAGCAACCAAAACTTCCCCGTTATTAGGATCAATTGCAACTACAGCACCATGTTTATCTACCAGCATTTCCTCTGCCATTCTTTGCAAATCGTAATCGATTGTCAGCGTAATATCTTTTCCCGTTATAACGTCCCGATCTAAAGAACCATTTTTGTAAGGACCAACGTTTCTAAGCTTGATATCTTTCTGAATATATTTAATCCCTTTTACTCCTCGAAGTTCTTTTTCATAAGATTTTTCGATTCCTGTTTTTCCGATGAGGTCGCCTGGAAGATAATAAGTAGAATCTTTTTTGATTTCTCTGTCGTTGACTTCACTGGTATATCCCAAAAGGTTTCCAGAAGTAGAAACTTCATACTGTCTTTGCGGACGCTGAACGATACTGAAAGCGGGATATTTAAATATAATCTCCTGAACTCTCGCAATTTCCTCTCTGCTGAGGTCTTTGATGAAAGTCATCGGAGTCAGTTTAGAATAATATTTTTCTTTTTTGATGACATTAATTCTTTTAATAAAATCTCTTTTATCAATTTTCATTAAACTGCAGAAAGACAGGGTATCAAAATCTGGCTTCATCAATGCCTGAGTGAAAGAAATCTCGTAAGCAGGCTGATTCCCCACCATGATCTTACCGTTTCGGTCAAAAATAACTCCACGTTGAGGAATAATATATTCGGTTTTGATGGAAGTGTTGGCAGCATTTAATGCATACCGATCTGTAAACAACTGTAAATAAGAAAGTCTTGCCACAAAAATGAGAGCAAGAACAATGAGAACAGTTAAGATTTTTATATGGCGTGTGTTCAAACTTTCTGTTTGATTTTAAAGATTAATGCGTAAATAATGATAAATATAAAAGAAATTACACTAGTTACCAACACATTAAGTAAGATTTCAAAAATTCTGGTGAATTTAAAAAACTCAATATACTGTACCAAAAGCTGATGTAAAAATATACTTGAAAAAAGGAACAGCAAAAACTGAGTCCATTGCAAAGACTGAAATGAGAAGAAATCGGTAGAAGTATCTGTAGAAGTTCTGAAGATTAAAGTTCTGAAATAAGCTACAACAGTCATCGCCAAAGCATTGATTCCCCAAGAATAGAGGAAAGCATCAATCGCCAACCCAATTAAAAAACTTAAAGCTAAAAACTGAAATTTATTTCTAAAAAAAGGATAAAACATCACAAAAACCGGATACAAAACCGGCGTGTACTTTCCGAACAGCGTAATCCTGTTCAAAACAAATATCTGTAATGCAACCAGAAAAATCATGATCAAAAGATCTGTAAATAACGTTCTGCTAATCATTTTCTTTTTTTATTACGGCCTGCATCGTGTCGCTGATTTTCTGAACCTCAGCTTTCTTAAGGTTTTTAACAACGAAAACTTTATTCAAAGCACCCATTTTTTCGCTCAACTCCACAGAAATATCCCAAAATCCTGTTTGATTATCTACTGTATATCCTGCGACAGTACCAATCATAATTCCTTTAGGGAAAATTGCTGATTTACCGTCTGTTACAATGGTATCGCCAATTTTCAGGGAAACGTATTTAGGAACATCAGATAAGTGCATCACTCTTGAATTGTCTCCTCTCCAGGTCAAGGTACCGAAATACCCGGATTTTTTAAGAGCCGCATTGATTCTGATTTTATTGACACTTAATACAGACTGCACCAAAGCATAACTGTCTGTAGAATTGATGACAATTCCGGCAATTCCTTTTGGCGCCATGACGCCCATCTGAGGAAGAACTCCATCACGTCTACCACGGTTGATGGTAAAGTAGTTGTTTCGTCGGTTGATACTGTTGAAAACAATTTCACCGTCAACGAAAGTATAGATTTGTCCGCCACCCAAAGTATCATGTACTTTTCTGAATAGAGGATTTTTCGCTCCTTGTTTTCCGTAAAGCTCAAGCATCAAGGCTTTGTTTTGAGCAACAAGATCTTCGTTGGTTTGTTTTAGTTTTAAATAAGAAACTCCTTCATCGATATATCCCGAAACCCATGAATTGAACGCAGCCGTCTGACCCGCAAGCCAGGATTGTTGCATCGCGTTTTTAGAGAATATCAGAACAAGAGCAATGATTTGCAGGAAAATAAAGAAGACAAGAAGAGCATTCTTTGAAAATAATCTCAGCAAAAATCCCATTCAGATAAAGAGTCGTAAAAAGTTAAAATTATTTAATTAAGAAATTGAATTTATCCATATTCTTAAGTGCGATACCTGTACCACGTACAACGGCTCTCAAAGGATCTTCAGCTACAAAAACCGGAAGACCTGTTTTCTTGTGAAGTCTGTCTGCCAAGCCTCTCAACAAAGCACCACCACCAGCAAGATAAATACCTGTTTTGTAAATATCAGCTGACAATTCCGGAGGTGTAAGAGAAAGTGTTTCCATTACTGCATCTTCAATTCTGATGATCGATTTATCCAAAGCACGAGCGATTTCTTTGTAGCCAACCATAATTTCTTTTGGTTTACCAGTAATCAAGTCTCTACCTTGTACTGGAATATCTTCAATATCCACATCAAGATCTTCAACAGCAGAACCTACTTCAATTTTAACTCTTTCAGCAGTTCTCTCACCAATGTAAAGGTTATGGTGTGTTCTCAGGAAATAAGCAATATCATTTGTAAATACATCACCTGCAATTTTAACAGATTTATCACAAACAATACCTCCCAAAGCAACGACAGCAATTTCTGTAGTACCACCACCTATGTCGATGATCATATTTCCTTCAGGTTTCTGAACATCAATACCAACTCCTATTGCAGCTGCCATTGGCTCATAGATTAACCTTACATCTTTAGCGTTTACTTTTTGAGCAGAATCTCTTACCGCTCTCTTTTCAACTTCTGTAATTCCTGATGGAATACAGATTACAATTCTTAAAGCAGGCTGAATAAATCTTCCTTTAATCCCAGGAATTTTCTTGATAAACTCCTTGATCATGTGCTCAGAAGCATGGAAATCTGCAATGACACCATCTTTCAACGGACGAATTGTTTTGATATCCTCATGAGTTTTACCCTGCATATGTTTCGCCTGCTCACCTACTGCGATTGGCTTACCTGTAGAACGCTCAATTGCAACAATTGATGGCTGATCTATAACAATCTTGTTATTGTGGATGATAAGCGTGTTGGCAGTTCCAAGGTCTATCGCAATGTCTTGCGTAAACATATCGAATATACTCATAATTTTGTCCTGATTTAAGTTTACAAAGATATAAATTAATGACTACTTATGAATAATATCATGAATATAATTTGGTTAAAATTTTATTAAATTTTAAATTTTTCATTAATCTTTCGTTTATCTAATTTTTACAGATTTTTCAACATAATTTATAGCTTTTTACGATATTTATCATACATAATATCAGCAGACGTTTAATTTAAAAATCCTTAAATTTGCAATGCTTATGATACAGTATTCTAACATACATCAGACGACAAATTTCGCTGTACTTTCAGTGAGTTATGAGAAGGCAGATGTAGAAACAAGGGGCAAATTTGCATTCTTCGACGAAAATATAAAAAACTTTGTCACCCGTATTCACGACGAAAATCTCGGCGACGCTTTTGTGGTATCCACCTGCAACAGAACCGAGATCTATACTACGACATCCAACTATCTTTTTGTAGCTGAAGAGTATTGCAAAACGATTGGCGTCAACCTTTCAGACTTCCTGCCTTTTGCCAATATTTTAACAAAAGAAGAAGCGCTGAAACATTTGTTCAGAGTGGCAGCCGGTTTGGAGAGTCAAATCATTGGTGATTTTGAAATTATCGGACAAATCAAGAAGGCATACGCCCGTTTTAAGAAAGAAAGACAGAACTCGAATCCTTATTTGGAACGATCGATCAACTCTGCGATTCAGATTTCTAAAAGAATTAAAAACGAGACGGCAATTTCCAACGGTGCGGCTTCGGTTTCATACGCCGCAGTACATTATATTTTAAACAATCAAAAAAAACTGAACGAAAAAAACATCTTGCTTCTCGGAGTGGGTGAAATCGGACAGAACACGGTTGAAAATTTGGTAAAACATATTTATCAGCCTAAAATTAAAATAGCCAACAGAACTCAGGAAACTGCGGCAAAAATTTCCGAGAAATACAATATTCCTAATATTGATTACACTGATTTTGATAAAGAAATTGAGAATACCGATATTTTGATTGTAGCCACTGGTGCAAAAACCCCCATCATCAACAAATCTCATTTTCAAAACGGAAGAGAAACTTTGGTGATTGATCTTTCGATCCCGCATAATGTTGATAAAAGCGTTTCAGAACTCAGTCATGTTACTTTGATTGACGTTGATGAGCTCTCGAAACAAATTCAGGAAACTATACAGCAGAGAGAAAAAGAAATCCCAAAAGCTGAAAAAATCATCAAGGAAATGACTAAAGACTTCCTGGAATGGGAGAAAAAGAGAAAACTGGCACCAAACATTCATCATTTCAAAGCGGTCTTGAAAAACATGGAGCGCAACGAAATGCACAATTTCTACAGAAAAAATAAGTACATCAATATCAACGACATGGAGCTTTCTGAGAAAATGATTCAGAAAATTACCAACCGTTTTGCAAAATATATCATCGATAACCCTCTTAAAGCCGAAGAAATTAGTAAATTAATGCACGAAATATTAGTTGAACAACCCAATAACGAATTCAATGAAAAGCATTAGGATAGGAACCAGAAATTCGGCACTTGCTCTTTGGCAGGCAAGAGAAGTAGCCAGGCATTTACAAAACAATAATTACCTTACGGAGATCACTCCCATCGTTTCTTCGGGAGATAAAAACCTGAATCAACCCCTATATTCTTTAGGAATAACAGGCGTTTTTACAAGAGATTTGGATGTTGCTTTGTTAAATGACGAAATTGACATTGCCGTACACTCCCTGAAAGATGTACCCACGCAACTTCCACACAACATTGAACTGATTGCCCATCTTGAAAGAGATTACCCACAGGACGTTTTAATCAGAAGAAAATCTTCGCAAGACAAAGAATTTCACGAGCTGAAACTGGCGACAAGTAGCTTGAGAAGACGTGCTTTTTGGTCAAAACATTATCCCGACACTCAGTTTTTTGATATCAGAGGAAATATCCAGACGAGATTACAAAAACTGGAAGAACAGGATTTCGACGCCACCATTTTATCTCTAGCCGGAATCAAAAGAATGAAAATGGACATCAATTACGAGATGCTTCCAGTAATGATTCCTGCCGCTTCGCAAGGTGTGATTACAATTGCCGGACATTCTGAAAAACCGGAAATCAACGAGATTTTAAAATCAATCAATCACAAGCAAACCCAAATCTGTGTAGAAATGGAAAGAAATTTCCTGAGTACACTTGAAGGCGGTTGTACCGCTCCAATTGGTGCTTTTGCGGAAAAAATTGGAAATCAAATTCGTTTTAAAGGAGCGCTTTGTTCGCTTGACGGAAAAAACTATATCGCCATTGACGAAAGTTTTGAATATAATGAAGAAGAAAATTTCGGTGAAAAATTTGCTAACATCGTATTAGAAAACGGCGGAAGAGAATTGATGGCAGAGATTAAAAGTCAGCTGTAATGATTCGAACCTTAACATTAATTTTTTTGAACCATTAAGATTTATTAAGGGGTCAAGTTTGGTTAAGGGAATTTCTAAAGAAATTTTTAGCAAACTTCTTAGTTCGGGTTTATCTAAATCTTAACATTTCTTTATATCTAAAACATCTTAATGTTTGAATTAAATTTTTGAACTTTACAGAACTGTTTTTAATTTAAAGTTTCAAATCGATGAAAAAGTACTTTTCCATAATCTTATTCCTGTTTTTTGTTTTTACAGCGAATGCTCAGAATCAGTTTGCTCAAAAATTATCTGATGCAGCCTTGAGTTTAACAAAAAACCGAGTTACTTACGATCCCGCTTATTACTCAATCAAATATCCAAATGGTGATGTCGCTGCTGATAAAGGAGTGTGTACGGATGTTATCATCAGAGCGTACAGAAAACTCGGAATTGATCTACAGAAAGAAGTGCATGAAGATATGAAGATGAATTTTTCTAAATATCCTAAAAAGTTCGGCTTGAAAAAGCCTGACACCAATATTGACCACAGAAGAGTTCCAAACCTGATGGTTTTCTTTGCCAAATTCGGGAAGTCAAAATCTATCGAAACCAATCCTGTACTGTATGTTCCCGGCGATATTGTAACATGGCTTCTACCCGGAAATTTGACACACATCGGAATTGTAGTCAATAAAAAATCGGCGGATGGAAAAAGGTATCTAATTGTTCACAACATCGGTGGCGGACAGGTTATTGAGGATTGTTTGTTTAAATTTACTATTACAGGACATTATCAATATCAGAAATAAATATTCATGAAAAACCTGATTTGCTTTCTATTTTTATTGATATTAAATTTCTCTCCTGCACAACAAAGTGAGTTTAAAATAGTCAATAAACCTATCAATTATTCTGAGGAGAGAATTCGGCTCAGTTTAGAATATTTGAAAGATCATCACGGCTTGACTCAAAAAACACCAACGATTATTCCTAAAATGATTGTTTTGCACTACACGGCTGGCGGAACAGTGGAAAGTAATTTTAAATACTTCAACAATACCCATCTCGAAAGCGCTAGAAACACTTTAAAAAAACAAAGTACATTAAATGTTTCTTCACAATACATTGTTGACCGAGACGGAGTAATTTATCAGCTGATGGAACCGAATATATTTGCCAGACACACCATTGGTTTAAATTATTGCGCCATCGGAGTTGAAAATATAGGAAGTAAAAAACAGCCGCTCACAGAAAAGCAAGTTTCTGCAAATGCTCAGCTAGTAAGATATTTAACTAAAAAATATAAGATCGAATATTTAATCGGTCATTCGGAGTACGGAGTTTTCAGAAACTCTAAGCTCTGGAAAGAATCTGATCCTAAATATTTCACCGGAAAAGAAGATCCTGGAAAAGATTTCATGAGCAAAGTAAGACTTCAGGTTGCAGATTTAAAACTAAAAGACAAACCAAGTAATTAATAAGACAAAAACTTTGCGTGCTTGGCTAAGTGAAACGCCTCAGCGAACTTAAAAACAGTTAGTAGTAAAAAAAAATCTTAGCATCCTTTGCGTTAAAAATTATATTCTTATTTAAATGTAAGATTTAGAAAATGAACATTTTATTTACCAAAAACATCGATTCCGAATTGCTTTCGAAAGAATTAGGAAACGACATTTCGGCTGAATGTGTTGAGGTCATTCGGATAGAAAATTTAAATGTTGAAGTATTTGATTTAAAAAATTACTCGCTGATTTTCACAAGTTCAAATGGTGTGAAATCTTTTTTTGAGAATCAATTTAAACCAAACGAAGATTTTGCCGCAAAAAACTACAATAAAATCTACTGCGTCGGCGAGAAAACAAAAAGAGAAATCAGAAAAAACGGCTTCGGGACTTTTAAAGTTTTAAAAAATGCTGAAACGCTTTCCAAATTTATTATTGACAACTGCGTTCACGAAAAATTTATTCATTTTTGTGGAAACCTGGCCATTGATGTGCTCGACAAAAAGCTTCCGCTGCAAAATATTAACTACAAAAAAGTCACTGTTTATAAGACAGAAGAACTCCATCCCAAAATTTCGGAAAAGTATGATGCAATTGTGTTTTTCAGTCCGAGTGGAGTCCGTAGTTTTTTGAAAAATAATCCTTTAAATCATTCAAAAATTTTCTCAATTGGAAATACAACTTCCAAAGAATTGAAAAAAAACACTCAACAAAAAATTTTCACAAGCAATAAAAATAATCTTGCAGATTTGCTTTCTGTTATAAAAGAAAATTTACATTAAAAACACAAATTCTCGCCTTTAAAATGAATACAGATATCATTCTTAAAAATATCGCCAGACACATTTCGCTTACCAAAAAAGAAGAGGCCTATTTTATATCGTTATTGACAGAGAAAAAACTTAAACCTAAACAATATCTGGTAAAAGAAGGGGAAACCTCAAGATATTTAACTTTCATAAATTCTGGCTGTTGCAGAGCTTTCACCATTGACCAAAATGGATTTGAGCATATTTTATATTTTGCATCACAAGACTATTGGTTAGCAGATACTTACAGCTTTCTTTCACAAAAAACCGGATTACTAGACATTCAAACAATGGAAGAAACAGATTGTCTTCAGATAAGTAAAAAAAATCTGGATCTTTTATATCTTAAAGTTCCGAAGTTTGAAAGACTTTTTCGCATTCTTACAGAAAACGCTTATATAGAAGGACAAAACAGAGTCCTTGAAGGTTTAAGTTTATCGGCTGACAAGCGATATGATATTTTCAAAAGAAAATACTCAAAAATAAAACACTTGCTTCCTCAGAAGCAGATTGCCCTTTATCTCGGTGTAACTCCGGAATTTTTCAGCAAAATGAAGAAAAAAAAATAAATAAAAACTCTTAATCTAGGTTATTAATTTTAATTTAGAATTATCCAATTTTTGCATTCTAAAATAGAATCATTGGATATGAAATTAAATTTAAAATCAATGGCATCAATAGTTTTGATGTCAATCTCTGTACAAACTTTCGCAAGTACACCACAATCTGTAAATGTTATTAAATTCGGAGATGCAAATACCTTATTTTTAGGAGATAGCAAATCTGCAACGCTTTACGCTTACACCATCGAAGCAGGCAAAAATCCTGAAGCCCAAAAGGCTTACAACATTCACGATTTGAGCAGTAAAATTGCAACTTTTGCAAAAGTAAATGCAACGGATATTATTGTTCGTGATATGGCGATAAATCCTTTATCAAAAGAGGCTTACATTGCTTTCGACACCAAATCTAAAACGGGTTATACTTCCCAAATAATTATTGTAAACCAATCGGGAACAATCCGAAAATTTGATTTGGCTGGCACAAAACATACGGAAGTAAAACTAAATGACGCTCCTACAAATGATGTGAAATTTTGGGACAAAACACCGATGCGTTCAATGACTTTTACCGATATTGATTTTTATAAAGGCAAAGTTTACATCAGCGGAATGTCTAATGCAGAATTTTCTTCAGCATTGAGAATTGTTGATTTTCCTTTTAATAATACCAAAGTAGCAACCTCATCTGTCGAAATTTTTCACGGTGTTCACGGACAAAACGAAACCAGAGCACCTATCCAAACCTTGCAGTTTGTAACCTTAAATAATGAAGATTATATTCTGGCAGCTTATACTTGTACGCCTTTGGTTTTAATCCCGGTAAAGGAAATCAAAGACGGAGCTCACATTAAAGGCAAAACGATTGCCGAAATGGGTTATGGAAATACGCCTATCGACATCATCAAATTCAAATCGGAAGGATTCGATAAAAAACCTTACGAAGGCATCATCTTAGCCAACAGAAACAGAACAGCGCAATTTGTCAAAATTAACGATATTGCCGCTAGTTCTAAATTGGAAGACATCGGTTATGCTGGAATGGTAGAACATTCGGGAACGCCAGTAAATAATCTTCCAATGACGGGATTACTTCAAATGGACGACCAAGACGGTTACCACATTGCAACGATGAGAAGAAATGACGAAACCGGAAGCTTAGAACTTATTTCTTTCCTGAAAAATCTGTACTTGAGATTAGATGAATTTGTATCGGAGTATGACCAGCCATCTTATAAATATGAAGGTCAACAATTGCAAATGAAAGGGTATCAGAATATGATGATTCAGGATTTGGGAAAAGATAAGTTTTTGAAAAATTAAATTAAGATTTTTTGATTGCAGTTACACACTATAATTGTGTAACTGCATTAATCATTTATTTATCATGAAAACATCAAGATTAGAAGCATTCAGTGATGGAGTTATCGCCATCATTATTACCATCATGGTATTGGAATTAAAAGCTCCCGAAGAAACTAATTTGAAAGGTTTAATTTCAATTGCACCCATTTTTATAAGTTATTTGAGCTTTATATATGTCGGGATTTATTGGAACAGCCATCATCATCTCTTCCAAATTACCGAAAAGGTAAACGGAAAAATACTTTGGGCCAATCTGCATCTTCTATTTTGGCTTTCGTTAATCCCTTTTACCACTTCGTGGATAGGTGAAAATCATATAGAAGCGATGTCTGTTTCACTTTATGGATTTGTATTTCTGATGAGTGCCATCGCATTTTTAATACTAAAAATTCAAATTCTTAAAAGCAGTGAAAAAACGGCAACCATCCACCAAATGATTGGCTCCCATAAAAAAGAATACCTCTCTTTTGCCATTTATATCGTGGGGATTTGCTTGGCATTTATCAATACTTACATCGCAATTATCGGTTTCATGTTTGTTGGTGTGGTTTGGTTTTTACCAGACGCTAAAATTGAAAGAGAAATAAGTAATTAATAACCAATTCAATTATTGATGTTAAGAGTTTTCTTTATCCTTTTATTTACTTTTTCAGCAGCTCTCGCTCTTGGTCAAAACAATAGTCCAAAAGTAGTTGCAATCTATCCAACAACAGATTTTATTCCCGTGAATATTCTTCGGTTTTATATTCAATTTTCTAAGCCGGTGCAGGAAATGGATATCCTGAAACACATAAAACTAACCAATGAAGAAGGCAAAAATATTACAGGTGTATTTTTTGAAAATCAGTATGAACTCTGGAATGAAAACCGAACTAAAGTTACATTAATTGTTGACCCGGGAAGAGTAAAATTGGGACTTTTTGCAAACAATACGATGGGACGTGCCTTTGATGTTGGTAAAAAATACACTTTGACTGTTGATAAGGATTTGATGGATTTTGATGACCAAAAATTAGCACAAAATTTTACAAAAACATTTGTTGCCATAGATGAAGATATGCTGCCTCCAAAAACAAGTGAATGGAAAATTACAGTGCCAAAAGCGAGAAGCAACGATGTTCTTTCTATCGATTTTAATGATAAAATAGACCATATTTCTGCACAGACGTTGATTAAATTTTTCTTTAATAATGGAGAAATCAAAGGGAAAACAGAACTCGAAAATCAGGAGCGAAAATTAGTTTTCAAACCTACAAAAAAATGGAAAAAAGGAAATTATCAAATCATTGTGAACCAGCGGCTAGAAGACATTGCCACAAATTCTGTAAATCAAATATTTGACCACAAACCTTCTGATTTCAATCAAAATAATAATGAAAATTTCGTTATAAACTTTACAATTCAATGAAAAAATATATAGTTCCCTTTTTTGTGATTTTGGTAAGTTCGCTTTTTGTAAAAGCACAAACATTACCTCCGATAAAAGCATTACGAGCCGACGAAAATTACGATATACTGCTGCAAAACGACAGTCTTCGTAATGCTTCTTTTCTCAATCAACTCAAAGCAATTCCGCTTAACAATAGTAAATCTGTTTACCTAAATATCGGTGGCGAATACCGTCCAAGATGGGAACATACCGACAATAAAAACTGGAGCAGTAAAGAAACCGCAGATGAAGATTTTTATTCTCAAAGATTGATGTTTCATACTGATTTGCATTTGGGAAAATATGTTCGTGTTTTTGGACAGCTTACGCACGGTTTAATTTCTTTGGAAGAGCCGGTTTATACACAGTCTGACAAATTAGATTTGCATCAGGCATTTGCGGAATTTACCGTTCCTATAAAAAACTCAACATTAAAATTACGGGCAGGAAGACAGGAATTATTGTTAGGTTCTGGACGTTTGATGGCGTTTCGTGATGGGCTCAACAGTCGCAGAAGTTTTGATATGGCCCGATTTATTTTTGATAATAAAATGCTTAATGCCAATTTATTTCTTGGAAGAGAAGTAAAAGTTCCCAATGGTTTTTTTGATAATAATTCCGGCAACGCTCCTTACACTTGGGGAGGCGGAATAAATGCCAAAACAGAGAAAATTCTGGGAAATTCTTCATTATATTACATCGGGTTTGATACCAAATTGATAAAATATAATGACGGTGCCAATCCCGAAACAAGACATACCATTGGTTTAAGAAGATGGGGGAATGTTGGAAAACGGTTTAAATACAATACTGAAATCAATTATCAGTTCGGGAAATTTGGAGACAAAACAATCAGTGCCTATTCTATCGAAGGAGATTGGCATTTTACATTAATCAACACAAAATTCAAACCTGATTTCGGGATAAAATTAGATTACATCTCGGGAGACAAGAATATAGGAGATAATAAAATGGGAACTTTCAACCCTTATTTTAATAATCCTGCCTATTTCGGTTTAATCACACAAGTTGCCGCTATGAATATGTTTGACATTCATCCATCAATAAAATTGCAATTGAACAAAAAACTCACTGCAACAGCAGAAACCAACTTTTATTGGCGTGCACAATTGAATGACGGCTTATACAGCGGATCTAAAGCTTTATTAAGAGCATCAAACAACAACAAAAGCCGATGGATTGGTTGGCAAGGCGGATTAAAATTTGAATATGAAATCAGCAGATATATTAAATTATCTAACGAAACTTACTATTTTGCAGCAGGCGATTTCATCAAAAACACAGGAGAAAGCAAAAACACTTTTTATAATGGATTGACAATGTGGATTGGGTTTTAGTTCTGTTTTGAAGAATGGCATAAAAGCAGTAAATTTGTGCAGTTGTAATTTATTCGGATTTAACGTTTAAACCTTAAAAATTCCTGAAAATTACATCAGCTAAATTTCTATTCATATAAAAATAATGATTAAAAACGACCTATATTTAAAAGCACTTCGTGGCGAAACCGTAGAAAGACCACCGGTTTGGATGATGAGACAGGCAGGAAGATATTTACCTGAATTCATCGCATTACGTGATAAATACGACTTTTTCACAAGATGTCAAACTCCGGAACTAGCTTCTGAAATTACCGTTCAGCCGATCAGAAGATATCCTTTGGATGCTGCGATTTTATTTTCTGACATTTTAGTCGTTCCTCAGGCAATGGGAATTGATTTTAAAATGAAAGAAAATGTAGGCCCATGGTTGGATAATCCTATCAGAACGATGGAAGATGTGCAGAATGTGATCGTTCCGGACGTGAATGATACTTTAGGCTACGTTTTTGATGCGATTGAACTGACTTTAATTAAACTAGACAACGAAATTCCGTTGATTGGCTTTGCAGGTTCGCCTTGGACGCTTCTTTGCTACTGCGTGGAAGGAAAAGGAAGTAAAGCTTTTGATATTGCGAAATCTTTCTGCTTCCAGCAGCCTGAAGCTGCACACTTACTACTTCAGAAAATCACAGATACTACGATTGCTTATTTGAAAAGAAAAGTGGAAAAAGGAGTATCTGCAGTTCAGGTTTTTGATTCTTGGGGCGGAATGCTTTCTCCACAAGATTATCAGGAATTTTCTTGGCAGTACATCAGTCAGATTGTTGAAGCTTTGGCTCCTTTAACGCACGTTGTGGTGTTCGGAAAAGGATGCTGGTTTGCTTTGGAAGATATGACAATGTCGCCAGTTTCTGCATTGGGTGTTGACTGGACGATTAAACCTGAACTGGCGAGAACACTGACGAATCACACAATGACACTTCAGGGAAATTTTGACCCTGCGAGATTACACTCAACTCCGGAAACCATCAAGAAAATGGTGAACGAAATGATCAATCGTTTCGGAAAAGACCGATATATTGCCAACTTGGGTCATGGAATTTTACCTAATATTCCTTTGGAAAATGCGGAAGCGTTTATCAGAGCGGTGGTAGATTGGAAGCCGAATAATTAATTGCTCTCTCCCACAGATTTCCTTTAGATTTGCCAAAGGATTTAGCATTAACTTAGATAATAATTATAATTCTGAAGAACCAGAGAAAATAAAGTGAACTAAACAGATTGCCAGAACAGAACTATTCTGTGTATCAGACTTTATTTTCTCTTTTGAATTACTGCCATTTAGAATGTTAAGCATTGAGGCTTATTAAAGGTTTTAGCATCATTCAAGGTTGGTTCATTCAGGCTTATTCCTAAATCCAAAATTATGAAAAATTATTTTGTCGGAATAGACATTTCTAAAGATACATTGGATGTCTGTGTAATGAGTGAGAATGACGAAAAAGAGATTTTCTTTAAGGTAGAAAACTCGGTTGAAGGAGTTGAAAAGATGATTTCAACTAACGTAAGAAAGGATTCCCAGTTACGGTATTGCTTTGAAAACACCGGTAACTACGGGCTTCTTCTTGCTAAAATATTAGAAAACCATAATCTGCCTTATTATCAGATTCCTGCCTTGGAAATAAAGTTGAGTCAGGGAATTCAGAGAGGGAAAAATGATAAAGTAGATTCGTGGAGAATAGCAAGGTATGCAAAAGTTCACTGTAATGAACTCAAACTCCATGCTCTTCCGGAGAAAGAAATTCTTATGATAAAAAACCTTCTGACCTACAGAAACCATTTGATAAAGATAAGAACGCAGTTTAAAAATGAGAAACAATCTTTTCATCAAATAAATAAAATTGCCGATGTTAGCTATCAAATAGATGAGATTGCAGAACACATCAAACGATTGGACAACAATATTGATTTGGTAGAAAAAAGAATACAGCAGGAAATTGATAAACAACAGCAAATAAGCACGAATTATAAGAAAATAACCAAAGTAAAAGGAGTAGGTATGCTGACCGCTGCTTATATGATTGTTTTGACTAATAATTTTACAGCGTTTCAGAATCCCAGAAAATTCAATTGCTATGCAGGTTTAGCTCCCTTTGAGCATTCCTCGGGAACGAGTATTAAAGGAAAGACCAAAACCAGCAAGCTTAGAAATAAGAGGATTAAAACGGTACTCTTTAATGGTGCAAATTCGGCAGTTATTTACGATGAGGAGCTAAAATCTTATTACAAGAGAAAAAAAGAAGAGGGAAAAGCCCATAATTCCATTATTAATGCTGTTTGCTGTAAACTTGTTTACAGAATGTTTGCCGTTATAAAAAGAGAAGAACCTTTCGTAAATTTAGTGAGATATAATTTGCATATGTCTTAGAATACACAGATTTTATTTAGCAAAAACTATAAAAGCAAACTCCCTTTCAACAAAAGCTGAAAGGGAGTTTTTATGTTTAAATTAAATTTCTGAAAAATTACGCCAGCATTCTCTGTGCTTTTTTCACACCTTCAACTAAAAGATCAATCTCTTCAAATGTATTGTACACTGCAAAACTTGCTCTCACCGTTCCTGCAATATTAAAGAAATCCATGATCGGCTGTGTACAATGATGTCCGGTTCTTACGGCAACGCCCATTTTATCGAGAATCATTCCGACATCTGAGGAAATTCCCATTCCAATTAAGTTAAAAGAAACAACTCCAGTTCTGTTGGCATTTTCACCATAAACTTTTAAACCTTCAATTTCTAAAAGATGTTTTTGAGCGTATTCAAGTAGCGCATTTTCATGATTTTGTATATTTTCATGACCGACTTTATTGATAAAGTCAACCGCTGCACCTAAAGCTATATTACCACCTACGTTTGGAGTTCCGGCTTCATATTTAAAAGGTAATCCTGCGTAAGTAGTCTGATCAAACGAACAAACCGCAATCATCTCTCCTCCACCGTGGAATGGCGGCAGATCTTCAAGAACAGCCTGTTTTCCGTACAGAATACCGGTTCCCATCGGAGCGTACATTTTATGACCCGAAAACACAAAGAAATCACAATCTAAAGACTGAACATCAATTTTGAAATGCGGAGCAGATTGTGCACCGTCTATAACAATATATGCATCTGAATTCGCTCTTGTTTTCGCAATAATTTCTTCAATCGGATTAACAATTCCTAAAGCATTAGAAACCTGATTCACAGAAACGACTTTTGTTTTTTCATTTAAAAATTCATCTAAATAATCCAACTGCAGAATTCCGTTTTCATCGATTGGTATGACACGAAGTTTTGCGCCGGTTCTTTCACACAACAATTGCCAAGGAACGATATTCGAATGATGTTCTAGGTATGAAATGATAATCTCATCGTCTTTTTTTAATTTCCCTGTGAGAATATAAGCGATGAGGTTGATTCCTTCTGTGGTTCCTTTCGTGAAAATAACTTCAAAATCATGTTGAGCATTAATGAATTTCTGGATTTTTCTTCTCGAAAGCTCCATTTCTTCTGTTGCCAACTGACTCAACGTATGAATTCCTCTGTGTACGTTAGCATTGATTTCTGTATAATATTGATTCCAAATTTCAAGTACTGAATTTGGCTTCTGTGATGTTGCTGCATTATCTAAGTAAACCAACGGTTTACCATTCACTTGCTGGTTTAATATAGAAAACTGACTTCTTATTTCCTGAATGTCAAACATTTATTACAATTTTTATGATTAAACGTTCTTATTTAGAACACCTCAAATTTACGACATTTTATTCAAAAGTCTGCCAGATCAATAGAGTGATAGATTTCATCTAAAACAAAAAAACCTGCCAATAAATTGACAGGTCTTGTATTTTGATTAAGAAATTTCTTATTCAGCTGCTGCTTCTTCAGTTGCTGGAGCTTCTCCTTCAACTTCAGTTGCAACTTCTTCTTCATCGTCATCATCTGCCATAGCACCACCTTTCGCTGCATTTCTAGACATTTTAACAGCTACAACAACTGCATTGTCTGGGTGTACGAAAGAGAATCCTTCAGTTTTAATGCTACCTACATAAAGTTTGTTTCCAATCTTCAATGAAGTAATGTCTACAACTACCTCGTCTGGCAAGTTTGCAGGAATAGCTTTTACTTTCAACTTTCTGAAAGACTGACGTAAAACACCACCAGCTACAACACCTTTAGAACGACCTGTTAATCTTACAGGAACTTCCATTACTACTGGCTTATCGTCAGATAATCTGTAGAAGTCTGCATGAATAATTTTGTCTGTAATTGGGTGGAACTGAATATCCTGAAGAACAGCAGGAATTACCTGTCCGTCAACTTCAATAGATACCGTGTGTGCTTCAGGAGTATACACTAAACCTTTGAACGCTTTCTCTAATGCAGAGAAGTTCAATGGCTCGCCACCTCCGTAAACAACACAAGGAACTAATTCAGCATCACGTAAAGCTTTTGTCGACTTTTTGCCCACGCTTTCTCTTTTTGTACCTTGAATTGTAATAGATTTCATTTATAAAAATTTAAAAATTGTTTTGATTTTAATTTGCAACCTGCTAATTATCAATTAAATAACAAACTTACTGCTAATTGATTGATGCTCGTGCACCATCTTCATAACGTCAGCAAATAATGGGGCGCAAGATAGCACTTTTATTTTAGATGACAAATTAGTTTTCACAGGAATTGAGTCAGTTACAATAACTTCCAGCAATTGTGAGTTCTCAATATTCTCATAAGCCTTTCCTGAAAGCACACCGTGAGTCGCCATTGCTCTTACAGATTTTGCACCTTTTTCCATTAAAATACCTGCAGCTTTACAAAGTGTTCCTGCGGTATCAATCATATCATCGATAAGGATCACGTTTTTACCCTCCACATCCCCGATAAGGAACATTTCTTCGATTACGTTTGCTTTTTTTCTTTCTTTGTAAGCAATTACAACGTCTGCACCTAGGTGACCTGCATAGTTTTTCGCTCTTTTTGCACCACCCATATCCGGAGAAGCGATAGTCAAATTATCAAGATTCATATCTCTGATGTAATCTACAAAAATTGTAGAAGCATACAAATGATCAACAGGGATTTCAAAGAATCCTTGAATTTGGTCTGCGTGCAGATCCATAGTCATGATTCTGGTTGCTCCGGCAGCAGTTAAAAGGTTTGCTACCAATTTTGCTCCGATAGGTGCTCTTGGCTTGTCTTTTCTGTCTTGTCTTGCCAGCCCGAAATATGGAAGCACAACGGTAATGCTTTTAGCAGAAGCTCTTTTTGATGCGTCAATCATTAGAAGAAGCTCTAAAAGATTATCTGCCGGTGGAAATGTAGAAGCAATTAGGAAAACCCTTCCTCCTCTTACAGATTCGTCTAGCACAGGTTCAAATTCACCATCACTGAACTCCTGGATGATGATTTTCCCTAATTCTTTCCCATAGTGATGGGCAATTTTTTCTGCTAGCTCCTTACTAGTTCTTGTCGAAAATAGATAACTTTGTTGCTCGGCCATTTTTACTTTTTAAAAGATTTTGCAAATTTAAAAAAAAACCACAAGAATCAATCCTGTGGTTTCGTTTTTATTTTTTATTAAATTTTACGGAAATGTGACTCCCGAATATTTATTTGGATCTACCTGTGGCAATGTAGACTTATACTTTGCGTTGATAGATTTTATAAATTCGTTAGCAACGATGGCATAACCTCTACCTGTAAGATGTACTCCATCTAGAGAGAATGCTCCTCCGGTAACAAATGTTGCAGTATATTTCACGCCATTCCAAGAAATTCCTGATTTTGAATTTAATTCTGACATTTTCGCATTCATATCAACAAATGCAAGACCATAAGAATCTGCCATTGCCTTAATTGAAGTATTGTAAGCTTTAACGGCTGTTCCAATATTATTTACTTCATCTATTGTTAAAGAATACTGATCTCCGATTGGGAAACTCCCACCATAAATAAACACTGAACTAGGTGTTGCAGGTTGATTAGTCGTCGCGTCTAAACCTAATAAACTACTAGATGTAAGAAGCATTAATTCTCCCGGTTTAGCTTGACGTGCTCTTCCGAAAGCATTTCCTATAAATGCAGCCTGAGCAGCAGGAACACCTCCTGCAGTTAATGCACCCGTAAGCTGAGCTGAAAGGTTTGTCAATTTATTATCAATAATGAGAACAGGATTATTTCCTGCTACAACAGGGTTAATTCTGTCTCCTTGTCCAAATGCTGTAAGAGCAGCCTTCAACGGTCCATAAAGCTGTGTATTTAAAGCCTGAGCCTTTGCAGCGTCTAAAGGAATAGCATTATAAGGAACTCTTGTGAAAAACGGAATATTGGTCACATCAGGAATATTCCCAATAATTCCTTTTGTAGATCCTACACTTTTTAAACCATCGAGAACAGCCTTTATAGAACCCGCCACAACATTAGCGTCTGAAATATCATTTGATTTATAAGTTGCAGGATTAGTATTTCCAGTTTGAACTGTTGCAGCTGTATAAGTAGTTACACCTCCTGTTGTTTGTGAATTGGTTCCTCCGTTTGTCGCATAAGATAGTACGTCGTTATTTCCTATCCAAAGAGAGAAGAATGTTGGCTTTTGTACCATCGCATCTGCCAAAACACTTGTTGTTGCAGAAGAAGCAAATCGTACAAAATATGGATTTGCCGTACCTGTGCCTAAACCTGCGAGACTACCATAATTTGGAGCAACTAAATGAAAAGATTTTGCACCAGGAACACCCAAATTATTATAAGGTCTTCCAGCCGACACATTATCCAGAGCTGCAGCTGCAGGAGAAGCACTTGGAGCCAACGCTCCGTTAGTCATTTTCAAAACAAGCTTTCCGGGAAAACCAGGTAAATTTGTAAAACCTCCAACATTATTTGGCATCATAGGTTGCTTAAACCCACCACCGCCTGCAAGTTTCATCTGCATAGCAATCATGCTCGGATAAGATTCATTTTGGCCGTCACTGTAAAGTGTTCCGTCTCTATATCCTGAAGTTAATGAGTTTCCTAACGAAACATAGTTTGAGAAATCTGCTTCACCTCTGGTAACTGCGATATCTTGTACATCTGTATCAAAATCTGTTTCGCAACTTGTTGTAAAGAAAAGTGCAGAAACAGCAAGTGTAGATATTATTATTTTTTTCATATTAATTCAATTAAAAAGGGTTGTAAGATAAACCTAGACCAAAATAGAATGCTTTTGCCTTAGCCTGACCGTAGAAACCAAGATAATCATTTTTCACGTCTCTGCTTTGTGGCATTACATATCCACCGGCAACATCAACTCCGAATTGTTTAAATTTAAATCCTAAACCACCTGTCAATACAAAAGAATCGAAAGAAGGTGTTTCAGGGATAAAGTTTTCGTCATCATAAGGAGACTCGTCATAGTAAGCACCTAAACGCCCGAAGACCATATTGCTGAACATATATTGTGTTCCCAATCTAACGGTTTTAGAATTCTTAAAGTTTTTAGGAGCCACAAGAACTGTTGGGTCTGCCTGATTTCCGATTGGCGCATTTGCAAAGTCTAATGTCAACTTGCTATATCTAGACCATCCGTGATAATTGAAATCTGCCGAAACCAACCATTTAGGAGTTACTTTATAGGTCATACCAATCGTATATTCATCCACTAAAGGTAATGTAGCGGTAAAACCATCTTGTCCGGCACCGTTTAATCCTAATAACGTATTCACAGTATTCTGTGCAGGAACGGTAAATGTTGCAGTTCCTTTTTTAGCTTTCATATCAACTGGTGAGCGATAAGCAATACTCATGTCAAATTTTGGGTCGGGTCTGAAATAAAAACCAAAACCATAACCATGCCCGCTTGCTTTCTCATCATTAATATTGACTGTACCGCCAAACTGTGTAACAGCTTTATCCCAATTTACCTGCCCTCTAGCATAAATATAACTTGCACCAAAAGACAACCAATCTGCCATTTTCACAGAAACCATTGGCTGAAAATAGAAACTTTTCAACTCAAGTTTTTGTACCATTTCTCTACCTTCCCAATCATAAGGATACTGAATGGTACTACCGAAAGGTGTCGAAAAACTGAAACCAATAGATAATTTGTCGATCGGCTTGTACGCAATCGCAGCATAAATTGGTGTCCCCAATGGGTTATCTGTTTCTGTACTCTGTAAAGTATTTAAATTTTGAAAAGTAACTTTATTACTCGCTCCAAAACCTCCTGCAACAATACTTAGTTTCGAAGGGATGAATGACATACCTGCAGGGTTAAAGAATGCAACACTCGCATCTTCAGCATGAGCACTGGTGTGTGCCATTGCCAATTGCTTTACCCCTTGCAGAGAAACTCTGAAGCCCCCCGCATAAGACAGAACCCCAGCCAACAAAGCAGTTGATACTAATATTTTTTTCATAGACATTATTATATATTCCAAATATAAAATTATTTTGACTACGCTTGTTAAATAATCTTAATATTTTAAACAAAGTCACAAAAGAAAACTATGTTTAAAATAACACTTTATATAAATCACCCACTAAGTGACTATTTTTAAACACATTACAAAAAAAAACAAGCATATATTATTCACAATGTTTAAGCTTAAACATTTTACAAAATAAAGATTTACTATTTTTGGAATTTTGTAAAGATAAAAATCAATAAATTTGCAAGATTAAATAAATTATAATATATGAGTTGTGGATGCAAAACATCCGGCGATTCTGCACATTCTTGCGGAACGAAATCCGCGAATGGCTGTGAAAGTGTAAATACCTGTGGTAATAGTTATAAATTAAATGTTTTCGATTGGTTATCTAACGTACAAAATCCGGCATCTAACCGATTTGATTTTGTGGAAGTTAGGTTTAAAAATGACAGAAAATCGTTTTATAAAAATGTAAATAATATCCCTTTACATATAGGTAGCGTAGTAACAGTAGAATCTAGCCCCGGACACGATGTAGGAGTGGTAAGTCTCTCAGGAGAATTGGTAAAAATTCAGATGAAAAAGAAAAGATTTTCAACTGAAGACCCTCTTAAAATATACAGACTGGCTAACCAAAAAGACATCGAAGTCTGGCAGGAGGCGAGAAAAAAAGAAGAAACCGTAAAGGTCGACGCAAGAAAAATATCTCACAGATTAGGTCTTGAAATGAAGATCACTGACGTGGAATATCAGGGTGATGCCTCAAAAGTCACATTTTATTACACAGCAGATAACCGTGTAGATTTTAGAATGTTGATTAAAGAGTTTGCAGGTACTTTCAGAACCAAAATCGATATGAAACAGATAGGTTTCAGACAGGAAGCCGCAAAAATCGGTGGAATTGGTTCATGTGGAAGAGAATTATGTTGTTCTACTTGGTTAACAGATTTCAGATCGGTAAATACCAATGTAGCAAGATATCAGCAATTAAGCATCAATCCTCAGAAATTAGCAGGACAATGCGGAAAACTGAAATGTTGCTTGAATTATGAATTAGATAGTTATCTGGATGCATTAAGTCATTTCCCATCTTCATCTACAATGTTGGATACGGAAAAAGGAAGAGCTTTTTGTATAAAAATTGACGTTTTCAAAAAGAAAATGTGGTTTGCTTACGTTGATAGCTCAATGGCTTGGTACGATTTCGATATCGATTTAGTGAAAAAACTGATTGCTCAAAATAAAAAAGGCGAAAGAATTCTTCCGCTTGAAGAATTGAAAGTTCCGGATATTGCTTTACCAAGTGTAGATCTTATTCAGGAGAATAGTGTTGACAGATTTGAAAAGAAAAACAGAGGAGGTTTCAATAAAAACAGAAATCCTAATCAGAATCAAAACCCAAATCAGAGCAGACCGAATAACAATCAGGGACCAAGAAAAGACCGCCCGGAAAGGACTGACAGAAATGACAGACCCCAAAAAACGGATCGTCCTTCCAATGAGAGACCAGCAAATTCTGACAGACCAAAGAATACAAACCCGAATGCGAAATCTAACCCGAACCAAAATACTAACCAAAGACCGTCAAAGCAACAACAACCGCAGCAGCCAAAGGTTCAGTTAGTAAAAGCAGATGCGAGTGTAAATACTGAGCAGAAACCACAACAACCTCCAAAAAAGAAATTTAAAAAGAAATTTCCGCCCAAAAAAGATAACAATGCATAGAGTTTTAGGGGTTATAATGCTTATTTTTTTAGTAGGATGCAGCACTTCGGGTGAAGATGTCATCATGAATCCTATTGATAATAAATGGAGTAAAAAAGCCGAACAGAAATTTAAACTTGAAATTACGGATCCGCAAAATCCTAAAAATATTATATTTGTTGTAAGGAATAATAATGATTATCCTTACAGCAATATTAGATTTATTGTTAATTTTAAAAACCCAAAAAGCAAAATCGCAGAGGTTGACACGCTGAATTATATTTTGGCAAAACCAAACGGCGAGTGGCTGGGAACGGGATTTGGAGAAACAAAGGAAACTTTATTTCAGTACAAAACAAATTATAAATTCCCTGAAAAAGGAACATACGAAATTGGCGTTGCGCAGGCAATGCGAAACGATGCACTTCCGGGAATTGAAGACTTAGGTATAAAAGTAGAAACGGCTAAACCGTAATTATACATGGAAGAAAACAAACAAAATACAGGAAACAGAGGAAAAACATTCCCGCTTCCTCCTAAAAAGAATGCTAAAAGTACTGCTTGGAAAAGGTGGGTCAAATTCATTTGGGTTGGCTTTATCGCAGTAGTTTTAGGAATTTCAGGACTTTTCTTTGCGGTATCCCAAGGTTTTCTTGGTGAAATGCCTGATGTAAAAGAACTTGAAAATCCAGACATCTATGTTGCGTCACAGATTTTTTCTGCAGACGGAGTGCTTTTAGGCAAATTTGAGAAAGAAAAAACTCAGCCCGTTACTTATCAGGATTTACCACCACATCTTATTTATGCGCTGCAAGCTAAAGAAGATGAGCGTTTTAAAGAACATTCAGGTATTGACTTGAAATCTATTTTAAGAGCTGTAAGATTTGGAGGTGAAAGAGGTGGAGGTTCTACAATTACCCAGCAGTTAGCAAAACTTCTTTTTACAAAAGAACCGTCTAAAAACCCCGTAAAAAGAGCCATCCAAAAGCTTAAAGAATGGGTTGTTGCAGTAAGTCTGGAGAAAAGATACACCAAAGAAGAAATAATCACTCTTTACTTTAATAAATTTGACTTCACTTACAATGCCAATGGTATTGAAATGGCTTCAAAAATTTACTTCAACAAATCTGCAAAACAGCTAACATTACCCGAAGCTGCAGTTTTCGTATCAATGTTGGAGGCACCGATTGCAAATAATCCTTTGAGAAATCCGGATAGAGCAAAAAGAAGAAGAGACGTTGTACTTTCTCAAATGCTTGAAACAGGTTATGTTGACCAAGCAACCTATGACAAAGCAATCGCAACTCCAATCAATACAGATTATACTCCTATTAAAAACATCAACGATAATCATTCTGCTTACTTTAAGTTTTATTTAAAGAAAGAAATTGATAAATATCTTGAAGATTACGAGAAAGCAAAAGGTAAAAAACTGAATCTTTATAAAGACGGTTTGAAAATTTACGTGACGCTTGATTCTAAAATGCAGAAATACGCTGAAGAATCAATTAAAGAACACTTAACTGACCTTCAGAAAAGATTCGATGCTGAGCAGAGAGGAAGAAAAAACAGACCATTCTATTACTTAAATGACAAACAGGCGAATGCAGTAATGATGCAGGCCGTAAAAAGAACCGGACGTTATAAGCAACTTGCAAGAGCTGGTATATCGGAAGATTCTATTATGTTGGAATTTCAAAAACCGATAAAAACTTCAAGATTCACTTGGGCTGGAGAGGAAGAAGTTGAAATGTCACCTTGGGACTCTATCAGATATCATAAGCAAATTGCACAGGCAGGTTTGATGTCAATGGTTCCGGGAACGGGCGAAATCAAAGCATGGGTAGGTGGTATCGATTGGGAACATTTTCAATATGATCACATCAAACAAGGAAAAAGACAGGTAGGATCTACATTTAAGCCTTTCGTTTACGCTACGGCAATTATGAAATTAGGCTTAACACCTTGTTCTACAATTTCAAATGCTCCATACAGTCACAATGGCTGGAACGTTGGTGGAGGTCGAGGTGGAATGATTACTTTAAAAGATGCATTAGCCCACTCTCAAAACCCCGTGGCAGCACGTTTGATTGAAATGACGGGTGCCGATGCCGTAATTCAAACCGCAAGAGATTTAGGTGTTACAGAAGAAATCCCAAGAAACAATACAATTGCGTTAGGTTCTTCCGATATTACCATTTACGAAATGTTAGGAGCTTATAGTACTTTCGCCAATTACGGAAACTACAATAAGCCAGAGATGATCTGGAGAATTGAAGATGCCAACAATAGAGTGATAAAAGAAATTAATTCTGAGCCAAAAGAAGTAATGAATCCTAACTACGCATACACCATGATTGAATTGATGAAAGGTGTTGCTCAATATGGAACTGCCTCTGGGGAGCTTAGCAGACGAGGAATTTCTAAAGATGTGGAAATAGCAGGTAAAACTGGTACTACACAAAACAACTCTGATGGTTGGTTTATGGGAATTACTCCAAAACTGGCAACAGGAGCTTGGGTAGGCTGGGAAGACAGAGCAACCCATTTCTGGGGGACCGGTGAAGGTCAGGGTGCAAAAATGGCATTACCAATCTGGGCGATTTTCATGAAAAAGGTCTGGGCAGACAAATCGCTTAAGATTTCTCAGGAAGATAAATTTGTAAAGCCTGGTGAATGGAAAGATGGATGTAGCAATCTTCAGGGACTGAGCGGTGGTTATGGTGATGATGGCGGATTGCAAACCATTGATCAAATTAAAAATCCAAAACAGGCAGATCCTACACCGAAAAACAATTCGGGTAAAAAAGAGGACAATGTCAATGAAAATCTCAATACCGGAGAAGATATCGATTTTAATAAATAAAATTTTTAATAATTATTATAAGACCTTTCAATCACTGGAAGGTCTTTTTTTGGCCTTGTTTTCATAAATTTGAGCCATGAATCTTCAAAATATCAAACAACCATTTCTTAAACATTTCCCGGGTGATTTTTCTAAAAATCCAATCCAGAGAAATACGCCTAAAGTTTTATTTTCCACCATAGATCCTGTGGGATTTGACAAGCCTAAACTGATTGCTTTTAACGAAAAACTTTCAGAAGAAATCGGTTTAGGAAAATTGAATGATAACGACCTTGATTTTCTTGTCGGAAACAATTTACCTGAAAATATAAAAACCTACGCCACCGCCTACGCCGGACATCAATTTGGAAACTGGGCAGGACAATTGGGTGACGGAAGAGCAATTCTTGCCGGAGAAATAGAAAACAATGAAGGTCTGAAAACTGAAATCCAATGGAAAGGTGCGGGAGCAACGCCCTACTCCAGACACGCTGACGGAAGAGCTGTTTTAAGATCATCTGTTAGAGAATACTTAATGAGCGAAGCGATGCATCATTTAGGAATTCCTACTACAAGAGGATTAAGTTTGTGCTTCACCGGAGAAAATGTAGTACGTGACATGATGTACAGTGGAAATCCGCAGGAGGAGAAAGGTGCAGTGGTGGTAAGAACAGCAGAAAGCTTCCTTCGTTTTGGTCATTTTGAATTGATGTCTGCTCAAAAAGAAATCGATACTTTACAGAAATTGGCAGATTTCACAATCAAAAATTACTTCCCCGAAATCACTTCCGAAGGCGAACAAAAATATAAAGACTTTTTCCAATCCGTTTGTACTAAAACTGCAGACTTAATGGTTGAATGGTTCAGAGTTGGTTTCGTACATGGTGTGATGAATACCGACAACATGTCGATTCTAGGTTTAACCATTGACTTCGGACCGTTTTCTATGATGGATGAATATGATTTAAATTTCACTCCAAACACAACCGATCTTCCCGGAAGAAGATACGCTTTCGGGAAACAAGGTCAAATTTCTCAATGGAATCTATGGCAATTGGCCAATGCCCTTTTTGCTTTAATTAAGGATGAAAAATTCCTTGAAGAAACGTTGAATTCTTACGGAAGCTATTTTTGGGAAACTCACGATAAAATGCTTTGCAGGAAATTTGGTTTTGATGAATTAAAAGAAACCGACGAAGAATTTTTCACCAATTGGCAAGGCTTGATGCAGGAACTTCAACTCGACTATACATTATTTTTCAATTTATGGGGAAAAATTGATTTTATTACTGATTTTAAAACAGATTTTCAGAAAATTTCTTACACTATTTTGGATGAGGTTAAAATCAGAAAGATTGAAAATTTCATTGAACAATATCAGTCACGATTAGAAAGTAACTCAATTTCAAAAGAAGATTCATTAAATTTAATGAAGAGAGCAAACCCGAAATTTCTTTTGAGAAACTATCTTTTATTTGAATGCATCCAAGAAATCAACGAAGGAAAAATAGAAATGCTTGAAAAATTAACAAAGGCTTTAGAAAATCCTTATGAAGAAATTTTTCCGGAGTTCTCTGTGAAAAGACCACCAAATTATGATGATATATCTGGGTGTTCAATGCTTTCTTGTAGCTCTTAGACAAAAAAAATCAATTATTTGTGATAATTATATAATTTTTTGTAGTTTTATAAAAAAATTATATGAAAAAACTTATACTTTCTTTAGCAATGCTTTTCGCCGCCACATTTGCTTATTCGCAAACCCTTTTAGATGAGAGTTTCGAATCCTATGCTGATTTTTCAATTAGTGGTTTTGGAAGTTGGCAAACTCTAGATCTTGATGGTTTAGGCACATATACTGGAGGAGGCCCTGTTGTTAATGGAGCAACAACATGGGCAGCATCATGGGCAAACGCAAGTAGCCCAATGGCTTTTCAGATATTTAATCTTTCTACTAGTAATGCTACCAATAATGCTACTGCTACTCCCGGTGTTGATGAAGAGGTGAGAAATTTCTCAGCACACACAGGACAAAAAGTAGCTGTATCTTGGGCTGGTGTACCTGGAGCTACATCTGCAAATAATGACTGGCTTATTTCACCCGCTATTACTTTAGGAGCAAGCAATAACATTTTAACTTTGTGGGTAAAAGCATTATCACCAGCATATGTAGAAAGTTACAAAATAGGTGTATATGTTGGTACCGGAACTCCAACAAGTGCTGCAAATTTCACAATTATTTCTGGAGCATCAGCTTCTACAGCTCCTTTTACTTGGCAACAAGTTACCCAATCTTTAAATGCATATTCCGGACAGACTATAAGAATCGGAATTCAGTATATGTCTTCTGATAAATATATGTTTATGGTTGATGATGTTAAAATTACAACAGGAGTTCTATCAACAGACGAAGTTTCAAAATCTAAAACAACCATTTATCCTAACCCTACAAAAGGAGAAATAACAATCAAGACAGACAAAAAGATAAAATCTTCTACAGTAGTTGATCTTTCAGGAAAAGTATTATTACAAACAAGTTCAGAAAAAGTGGATATGAGTTCTTTCACAAAAGGAACTTACTTATTAAAAGTTGAATTTGCAGATGGAAGTACAAAAACAGAAAAAGTAATTAAAAATTAATTTAATTTATTCTTTTAATATATCAAACTCACCCCAATCGGTGAGTTTTTTTATTTTATTTTTGCAGAAATTTAAATACGTGTCTATTACATCAAAATTTTTAAACTTTTTTAAAATTGTTTTTCCTTCCACATTCGCAGAGTTGGGAATTTTCATCTTCTTTTTAACTGCCTACGGAATTTTGGGTTCTTACATTGCGCTGAACTACCGAATTATTTTTGACAGCAGAATTCCTTGGGATGCCTATTTCAGTTTCGACAATAAAGCTATCATCATGACTGGCGGAAGCTTTGAAAGACACCCTCTTTCCTATTACTTTTTTAATTGGATGCGAGATTCTGTTTTGTTTTTTACAAATGGAAAAATGGATGTAAATTTTAGATTAATTTTGGCTTGGCTAAGCAATTTCATCATCAGTTTAAGCTTGGTTCAGGTGTATAAATATCTTAAAAACATAATCAGACTTCCAATACTGATCAATTTACTGATTGTTTTCTTTTTCAGTTTATTTTCTACAAACATTCTTCTTTCTTTCACTCCGGAAACCTATACTTACACGCTGTTTCTATTGGTTTTATTTAATTATTACACCGCTATAAAATTTAAAAAAGACGGAAAAATTGCAGGTTCAGCATTGGTACTTGCCGGAGTAACAATCGGTGGACTGACCGTAACAAATATTGTTAAAATATTCATCCCAATCATTTTTGAAAAAGGCTTATTTAAGAGCTGGAAAAAATTTGGGAATGCAGCTTTCCGAGTGATTCTTTCTTGTGGAGTTTTTATTCTTTTATATCTGAATCGGATTGATTTTAAGTATCAAAACATTCTTTCGAAATCTGGGGAACAGTACGAGAAGTTTTCGAATGTAAAGTCGACACCAATTTGGGATATGATTTATTCTTATTTTTTTGGAGGAAATATCCTTTTCCCGAGTTTTTTCATCAGAGAAAAGCACAATATGAAAGGTTTTTACTTTAAAGCTATTTTCATGGAGACTTACTCTACCGCATTTGCCTACATTTTCATCGGATTGATTTTAGGCTTTGTTTTATGGAGTTATTTTAAAAATTTTAGAAATAAATTGGTTCAGATTCTTATGATTTCATTTTTGGTAGACATCATAATTCACTGCATATTCAGATTTGGACTTCACACTTCATACATCTACGGCGGACATTTTGTTTTTGTCTATCCACTACTGATAGGATGGCTATTTTTCGCATACGGCAATTCACCAAAAACACTTTCCCTTTTAACAGTAATCATTGGTATTTCTACCATTTATTTACTACTCAATAATTACCACCGAATGATTGATTTCTTTGAATTTTTGAACAAATACTACCAATAAAAAAGGGCGGAGAAAATTAATTTTTCTCCGCCCTTTTTATAATATTTTTAAATCTATTTTGCTTCAGCACAAAAAATTCTGTATTGTACAGCAACCGCAGATTTGAAGTATTCTCTTACTCTTGAAAGATCCGCTGCAGCACTTTGTTTTGTAAAATAACTTCCTGCTAAAATCTTGTAATTGGGTCTTAAGGAAGCATCCGTTTCAACTTTCAGATTTGGAAATCTCTTTCTGAAATATGCCTTCACCTCATTGGCTTCCTCATTGCTTTTCACTGTCGTAATCTGAATTTTGAATCCTAAAATTCTTGGGTTTTTTCTACAAACTTCAGCGTTTGTCAATTCTCTGTTAGGAACAAAAATCTTTGGCGGTTTTGCAGGAGCGTCATAATCTGTAGACGTAGAAGTATTCACCGCAACTTTTGCACATTTCTCTTCAAGACCGCTCATCGCATCATTAACTCGCGAATCCATCGTCATTACTAATTCAGTTCCGGACAATGTATCTCTCTTTACAACCTGTTGGGCATCAAAGGTATAAAAACTAAAGAATGAAAGTACCGAAAATATTTTTATGAAATTTCTCATTTAAACTTGTTTCTGCAAATTTAGAATAATTTGAAAATACAGCAACCATAGTTATTTAGAATAGTTACAAATTAAACCATAATGACATTTTCCCCTTTGTATATGCCGTTAAATTCATGTTAAAAATATTATTTTTGCGGGATTGATTACACATTCAATATTTACTAACATAAGACAATTTAAATGATTAGTTGGAGAAAGCATTATAAAAAAGGGCTGATTGCGATAGGTTTATTGCTATCAACAAGTGCTTCAATTTACGGGCAAGGCGATCCTGCAAACGGTGAGAAACTTTTTAAGGCAAACTGTACGGCATGTCACGCTTTAGACAAACAAGTTGTAGGACCAGCATTGAAAGGTGTGGTAGAAAGACTTAAGTCTGAGCAGGGACTAGACACAGAATGGCTTCACAAGTGGATTAAAGACAACAAAGCACTCAGAGCTTCTGGCGACAAGTATGCCAACGAAGTTTTTGAAAAGTACAACAAGACTGAAATGCAGGTCTTTCCTAATCTTACAGATAAGGATATTGACGACATTTTAGAGTACACAACTAATCCTCCTGCACCTGTAGCTGCTGTGGCAGAAACTCCTGCACAGGGAGCACCTGCAGCAGGAACACCGGCAAATAACACGACTTCAAGTATTGTCATTATTTCACTTTTAGCAATTGCTGCTTTATTGGTTTGGATCTTAGTCAAACTGAGACAGTTAGTAAAATTAGGTCAGTCTGATGATTTAGCCGGACTTAATGAAACAAGAGTTAAATCTTTCAGTGAAATCTACGAAAAATACCACTACATCGGTAAAGGTCTTTTAGCTGTTTTGGCTATACTAGCAACTTATGGTGTATGGAACTGGATCATGTGGATCGGTGTTTACAAAGGTTATAAGCCTGAACAACCTATCTACTTCTCTCACAAAATTCACGCTGGAGAAAATAAAATCGACTGTCAATTGTGTCACTCAAGTGCTAAATACGGTAAGGTTTCTGAAATTCCTTCTATGAACGTTTGTATGAACTGTCACAGAACAATTTCCGAGTATAACGGTAAGTATCTTGAGCCAGGAAAAGATAAAGCTTTCTATGACGGCGAAATCAAGAAGATCTATGAAGCAACAGGCTGGGATTCTGAAAAACAACAGTACACGGGTAAAACAACTCCTGTAGAATGGACAAGAATTCACAACATGCCAGATTTCGTTTACTTCAACCACTCTCAGCACGTAGTAGCAGGTGAGCAAGCGATTATCAACTCATTCAACAAGAAAAATCCTGACAACAAGATTGATGTTGTATGTAAAGCATGTCACGGAAAAATTGATACAATGAATGTGGTACAAATGGCAAACGACTTCACTATGGGATGGTGTATCGAATGTCACAGAACAACAGAAGTTGATATGAACAACGGTTATAATAAAGAATACTTCAAAAATCTACACGAAAAGCTTAAAAAACAATACCCTCAAGATGGTGGTAAGATTACTGTAGATGCGATTGGAGGTCTTGAGTGTGGTAAATGTCATTATTAATAACTAAAAAATCAGAAGTATAAATGGCTTCAAACAAAATACAATTTAGAAGTATTCACGAACTTAAAGACCCTTCCCTAAACGGAAAGCTGGCTCTTAAAGAGTTCCAAGAAGAAATTCCGGTAGAAGATTTCTTAGGAGATGCTGAGAAAAGTGATGCTAGTACAACAAGAAGAGATTTCTTGAAGTTATTAGGTTTCTCTACTGCAGCAGTTACTTTAGCAGCTTGTGAGGCACCGGTAATCAAGACAATTCCTTATGTGGTAAAACCGCATGATATTATTCCGGGAGTTCCTAATTATTACGCTTCAACATATTTTGACGGTTTCGATTTCGCAAGTGTTTTAGTAAAAACCAGAGAAGGAAGACCTATCAAAATTGATCCGAACCCGGCAGCAGGTGATTTAGGTAAAACTAACGCAAGAGCTCAGGCAAGTGTACTTTCTCTTTATGATAACGATAAAGTAAAGCAGCCTAAGTTTGAAGGGAAAGACGAAACTTTTGATAAAGTAGATGACTTTGTAATCAAAGGTTTGGAAGAAGCGAAAGCTTCAGGTAAAAGAATTGTTTTATTATCTCACTCTTTTGCTTCACCTACATTCAAAAAACTATTTGCTGAATTTAAAGCTAAATATCCTACCGCTGAACTGGTAACTTATGATGCAATTCCTTACGCTGCTTCTTTGGATGCTGCACAGGAAGTATTCGGACAGAGAGCTTTGCCTGTTTATGACCTTAAAGGTTCTGAATTGGTGGTTGCTTTCCAGGCAGATTTTTTAGGAGAATACAACGCAGCAAGTTTAGAAACTTCTTACGCTGCAGCAAGAAAGCCAGGAGCAAACATGTTGAGACACATTCAAGTGGAATCAAACATGTCTTTAACTGGAGCTAATGCAGATTCAAGATACAGATTAAAGCCAAGTGCTGTAAACAAAACTTTGGTTGAAGTTTACAACGCAATCGTTGGAGGTGGCTCTTCAGATAAATTAGCGAATGAGCTTGCTAAAGAATTATCAGCAAAAGGCAGCAAAGCTGTAGTTTTCGCTGACGGTTCTAAAGGTGCTCAGGTTTTAGCTCACTTAATCAACCAAAAACTAGGTTCAGTAGCTTTCACTGGTAAAGCAAACTTCCTAAAAGAGTTTGATAAAGCAAGATTCAACGAATTTTTAGGATGGATAAATGGTGGACAAGTTGGTGTTTTAATCACGAACAACGTTGACCCAATCTATTCTCACCACAAAGGACAGGACTTCAAAAAATCATTGGCTAAAGTTCCTTACGTTATTGCTGTTGCAGACAAGAAAAATGAAATGTATAAAGCAGCGAAAGCTGTAATTCCTGTAGCTAACTGGCTAGAATCTTGGGGTGATATTGAGCCTCAGTCTGGAGTTTATTCATTAATGCAGCCAACAATCCAGAAAATTTACAAATCAAGACAGATTGAAGAATCTCTATTGGTTTGGAAAAACGGAAAGAATAACGCAGCAAACAACTATTACGATTATTTAAAAGCGAATTCTGCTTCTGTTTTAGGGGGAACTTCTTTCAACAAAGCTCTATATAACGGTATCGTTGCTTCTAATAATGCAACTACTTTATCTTATGCTGGCGGAAACGCTGCACAGGCTGTTGCTGAATTAGGAAACTTTAAAGCATCAGATTTAGAATTAGTTTTATATACGAAGACTTCAATAGGTGACGGAACTCAGGCAAACAACCCTTGGTTACAGGAATTACCGGATCCATTGACAAGAATGTCTTGGGATAACTACTTGACAATTTCTCCGAAAGATGCGAAAGATTTAGGTATAGAAAATGATCTAAATGCAAGAATGCAGTTAGATGGTTCTATTGTAAATCTAACGGTAAACGGAGTAACAATAAAAGACGTTCCTGTATTTATTCAGCCGGGACAAGCAGACGGATCAGTAGGTCTTGCGCTTGGTTATGGTAAAAAAGATTCAGGAGCAACTGCAGATACTGGGGTAAATGCTTATCCTTTATTTGATGGTTCTAACCTTGTTATTTCTAATGTTAAAATAGAAAAAACAGGTGAAAGCCATGAATTTGCAGGTATTCAGCTTCAAAACACTCTAATGGGGCGTTATGATATTGCTAAAGAAGTTCCGTTAAAGGAATATTTAAATGTAGCATTTGATGACGAACACCACGGATGGAACAAGCCATTGGAATATCATACGATCAGCGGTGCGTTACCAGCAGGTAAAATTGACCTTTGGGATGCATTTGATGATACAGATGGTCCTCACTTCAACCTATCAGTTGACTTGAACTCTTGTACTGGTTGTGGAGCATGTATCATTGCTTGTCAGGCAGAAAACAACGTTCCTGTTGTAGGAAAAGAAGAAATCAGAATGTCTAGAGATATGTATTGGTTAAGAATTGACCGTTACTATTCTGCAAAAGAAAAAATCGAGACTAAAGAAGGTGTTGAAAGAGGCTTAAATGTTCCTCAATTGTACGACATCTTGATTGAACCAAATGAAAGTCCAGATGTGATCTTCCAGCCGGTGATGTGTCAGCACTGTAACCACGCTCCTTGTGAAACTGTATGTCCGGTAGCGGCTACTTCACACGGTAAGCAAGGTCAAAACCACATGGCTTACAACAGATGTATCGGTACTAGATATTGTGCAAACAACTGTCCGTACAAAGTAAGACGTTTCAACTGGTTTACATATAACCTGAATGACCGTTTTGATTTTAATCAAAATAACGATTTAGGAAGAATGGTACTTAACCCGGATGTTGTTGTAAGAACAAGAGGGGTAATGGAAAAATGTTCAATGTGTATCCAACAGACTCAGGCAACCATCTTAAATGCTAAGAAGGAAAACAGAAAAGTAACAGATAATGAATTTAAAAATTCAGTAGCTTGTGCTTCGGCTTGTTCAACAGGATCACTGATGTTTGGAGACATGAATGACAAAGAATCTGAAGTGAGAGAGTTATATTCTAGCAACAGAAGATATCATTTACTTGAAGAGATAGGAACAAAACCAAACGTGTTCTATCACACTAAAGTAAGAAACAGAGCAGAAAATTAAAGTTTAAATAATAAATAGGTAAAAAATGTCAGGACATTACGAAGCTCCGATAAGGGAACCTCTGATTATTGGTCACAAAACTTATCACGATATCACAGAAGATATTGCACGACCTATCGAAGAAAGAGCAGGAAAATTATGGTGGGTATCACTATATGCAGCCTTAGTTCTATTCATCTACGGATTCGGCTGTATCGCCTACACTATCGGGACAGGTATTGGAGCATGGGGGCTTAACAGAACTATTAACTGGGGTTGGGATATTACCAACTTCGTATGGTGGGTAGGTATCGGTCACGCCGGAACACTTATCTCCGCAGTATTATTATTATTTAGACAGCGTTGGAGAATGTCTGTAAACCGTTCTGCAGAAGCGATGACGATCTTCGCAGTTGTACAGGCGGCAATCTTTCCTGTAATCCACATGGGTAGAGTTTGGGTAGGATACTGGGTATTCCCTCTTCCTAACCAGTTTGGTTCTCTTTGGGGGAACTTCAACTCTCCTCTACTTTGGGACGTATTTGCAATCTCAACGTATTTCTCAGTATCAACAGTATTCTGGTTTATGGGATTGATTCCTGACTTTGCAATGATCAGAGACAGAGCAAAAACTCCTTGGACAAGAAAAATTTATACATTCCTTGCATTCGGATGGGGTGGTAAAGCAAAACACTGGCAGAGATTCGAAGAATTATCTTTGGTATTGGCAGGTTTGGCTACTCCATTAGTATTCTCGGTACACACTACGGTATCTTTTGACTTTGCTACGTCAGTAATTAAAGGATGGCACTCTACGATCTATCCTCCTTACTTCGTTGCAGGAGCTATCTTCTCAGGATTTGCAATGGTACAAACACTATTGTTAATCGCTAGAAAAGTTTGTCACCTTGAAGATTACATCACAATGTATCATATTGAAATTATGAACATCGTCATCATCTTAACAGGTGGTATGGTAACAGTAGCTTATGCAACTGAATATTTCATCGGATGGTACTCTGGTTCTAGATACGAAGACTTTACTTATCTTTCTCCGGGTGCTGCTACAGGACCTTACTGGTGGGCATTCTGGGCATTGATATCTTGTAACTTAATTATTCCGGCTGCATTCTGGTTTAAAAGAGTAAGAACAAATATTCTTGCAACATTTATTATTGCATTGATTATCAACATCGGGATGTGGTTTGAGCGTTTTGACATCATCGTTATCAACCTTTCAAGAGATTACTTGCCAGGATCTTGGACGATGTTTAAACCAACCATCATCGACGTAGGTGTATACTTAGGAACTATCGGATTCTTCTCTGTATTATTCTTATTGTACGCAAGAACATTCCCTGTAATCGCACAGGCAGAATTAAAATCGATTTTGAAAATCTCAGGTGAAACTTATAAAGCAAAAGAAGGAGATGAGCACCACTAAAATTGTATACGGACTTTATGCTGATGACGACGATCTAATGAACGGAGTTAAGGCATTCAACGATAAAGGAATCGCAATCAACGAAGTTTATACTCCATTCCCGGTTCACGGGCTAGATAAAGCTTTAGGTTTAAAGAAAACAAGAATTTCTGATGCTGCATTTATCTACGCTTTATATGGTGTGAGTATTGGCGCAACAGTTACTTGGTACGTAATGAATCATGACTGGCCTCAGAATATCGGTGGTAAACCAGCTTTTGACTGGGCACACAACATGCCGGCATTCGTAGTTCCAATGTTTGAATTAATGGTATTCTGTGCAGCACACATGATGTCTTTGACTTTCTTGGTTAGAAACAAAATGTATCCTGGTGCTCCGGCTCAGAACCCAGATCCAAGAACTACAGATGATAAATTCATGATGGAATTTATTACTGAAGATGTAGAATCTATTAAGCAGCTGCTTGTTGATACGGGAGTTGAAGAAATAACTGTTAAAGATGCTTAAAATGAAAAAGAATGTACTAAAAATTACAGCAGTTTTAGGTTTAACAGCAGTTTTACTTAATTCTTGCGGACCGAAAGAAAATACACCATTGGTATATTTCCCAGACATGTACTTTCCGGTAGCTTACGATCCATTAATGAAAGCTGAGCTTGCCTATTCAGACCATGAAAATGAGATCCCTGCATTTGTTAAAAATAATGGTGCTACAGGTCTTGGTCCAGTGGAAGGTTCTGTTGCTCAAAATAAAGATGGTGTTTTTGAAGAAGGCAAACTTCCAAAAAATCCGGATGAGTATAACGCAGGTTATGATGCTTCAAAATCATTAACTTCTTCTCCTTTGAATCCGGCTAATGCTGCGAAAGATATCGAAAGAGGTAAAATGTTATTTGATCGTACTTGTTCAGCTTGCCACGGAACTGGTGGTGACGGACAAGGGCCAATCGTTCAAAGCGGAGCATACTCAGGTGTACCAAATTATGCAGACAGAGAAATCACTGTAGGTTCTGTTCATTATGTATTAACTAACGGTAGAAATGCAATGGGTTCTTACGCTGGTCAGCTAAACCCTGGCGACAGATGGAGAGTAGCAATGTACGTGATGAATGCTTTCAAAAAAGGCGCACCGGCAGCAGCTTCAGCTACAGCAGCAAAAACAGATTCTACCGCAACTAAAAAATAAGAAAAGAAATGTATAGTTTTTCACCAAAATTAAAATCAACTTCTATCATACTTCTTGTTGTAGGTTTAGTTCTATTTGGAATTGGCTTTTTCCTAAATAACGGAATCACCGAAGAAAGAATTAAAGACATGATGCATGCGGTACATTCTGCTGGTCATGATGCTCCTACACACTCAAGCGAGATGGTGGGTCCTCAAGATGAGGCTTCTCATTTAGAGCATGCAGCAATGCAAATTCACAATCAGCCTTTGGCTTCATTACATTTTGTTGCAGTATTTTTCTTCGGAGTAAGTTGTGCGGTATTGTTCTTCTACTGTATTCAGCACGCAGCTCATGCAGGATGGCCAATTATTATCACAAGAGTAATGGAAGCGATTGCTTCTTACATCCCTTGGGGTGGTGCTATTTTAGTTATCTTGATGATTCTGAATATCACTCACAACGGTCACCTTTTTCATTGGATGGATCCGGATTTGACAGATCCAACCTCTGCACACTTTGATGTGATCTTATTTGAAAAGAAAGTATTTTTAAATATTCCTTTCTATGCTGTCAGAACTTTGATCTACGTAATCGGAGCTTCATTCTTCGCATGGAAACTGAAAGCACAATCTAAAAAAGTAGATGATACAAAATCTTTGATTGAGTATCAGTTCCTTTACAGATGGGCAGTAGGATATATCGCATTCTTCGGGTTTGCTTCTGCAGCTTGGGCTTGGGATTGGTTGATGTCTATTGACCCTCACTGGTATTCTACAATGTATATCTGGTATTCTATGGTTAGCTGTCTTTCTAGTGGTATCGCAGTAATTATTTTACTAAGTGTTTACCTTAAGAAAAACGGATTCTTGCCACAGTTCAATGACAATCACTTGCACGATTTAGGAGTTTTCCTTTTTGCTACAAGTATGCTTTGGACGTACACATGGTTTGCTCAGTTTATGCTATATTGGTATGCAAACGTACCGGAAGAGGTAAATTACTTCTTTGGAAGATTCCAACACTACGGAGTTACTTTCTTGCCAATGCTGATCATCAACTTCTTATTACCACTATTGGTATTGGTAAGTTCAAGCATTAAGAGAAACTACAAAGTGGTAACTATCATGGCAGTAGTTGTAATCTTAGGTCACCTTTTAGATTACTTTAATATGGTAATGCCGGGAACAGTTGGTCCTTACTGGAAAACTCCTGAAGTACTTCTATTAGTTTTAGGTGCAGTATTATTTATTGTAGGATTATTTATCTTCACAGTAATGTCTGCATTAGCTAAATTAAAATTAATTCCGACGGGTAACCCTTACCTTCACGAATCTGAAATTTACGAGTATCCTTTCTAAGAACTTGTAACAAAATAATAATTTTAAAGACTGATTTATCTTAAATCAGTCTTTTTTTTGTAATATAAGGCAACCATTTATAAAAATGAATGTCTTATTAATAAATAAACTTAAATAATAAACCATGAAAAAAACTCATCTACTCTCTTTACTACTAATATTGTTTATCAATATTTTCAATGCACAAACAACAACTTTCATTTCTGAAAAAACAAACCAGCCACTACCAAAAGTTTCTGTCTTTGGAAAAGACGGAAGCATTGTTGCTTATTCTGACATTGACGGAAAAATAGAGCGAGAGAAATTGACGCCATCTCAGGAAAAATTTCAACTGGTGTATGATAATTTGTTATTAGGAACATTTTCTTTTACTGAATTAGATCAAGATGTGGTTAAATTAAACGACAGAGTAAAAGATATTGAGGCTGTTGTTATCAAAAACAATAAACCCGCAAAATATGTTTTAATTAAAGGAAATTTCAATGCTTACGTTACCCTAAACAATAAGTTAAATTGCTACGTTGATGGAATTGTTACTTATGTTTTTGATAACAAAACCAAAAAAGTGAAAAGCACAAATATTGAGCAATACAGAATTTTCAGACTAGAAAATGCAAAAAATGAGAAAAAAGAAATGGGATCTTGGGACTATAACGCATTTCTTGATCTTCCGGCTCTGAAAAATGTTGGTAACATAGCTGAATATAAAAATAAAAAAGCAACGATAAAAGAATTGAAAGGAAATACCAAAGATGAGATAGAAATCACAGGAAGTGCACTTCAAGAAAAAGAGCTGGCACTTTTTGGTTACAGACTTTACGATATTAAAGGAATTATGAATCATTCTTATGATAAAGGTTCACAAAAAACACTGAGAGATTTTCTTGAGTCAAATGAGATTTCTTTCATTAAACTTAAACACAAAAGTGAACCAAATTACAATCAGGTGATCGTCTATAAAAACTTCCATCCTACAGAATTAGATTTCAGTGATAATAATGATGTTGAAAAATTAAAATTCAATAAAAACATCAGTCAGTATAAAACAAACTATTGGGAAGATGCCTCTTTTCCAAATATGCAAACCATCTTCAGTTCTTTTTTCAAAGAAGATTTAAAGGAAAAAGAAAACAAAAAATAAAAAATCAGTATTCATAAAGGTTTTACTAAATTTGCCATAAACCATAATTAAAATGAAAAAGTTTTCTTTGTTACTCATGTTCAGCCTGTTACTTTTTACCTCATGTAAAAAAGACAGCGTAGATGCAACTACAACCCAGACTTTACAGTCGAGTATCAACGATATGGCATCGAGTCTTACCACAATTAAGCAGATAAAGTTCAACGAAGCGCTTTATATTCTAAAAACTTTCGGTGTAGAAGCTGAAGGCGATGTGAATGAACTGAAAGCTTTAGGTCAATTGATTAACGGAAAAAAAGTTCCTGAAATTTTGTCAATGGCAGATGATGTTGCTCAAAAAAATGGTATTGAGTGGGCAAGCACTGCCCCACCTTCATTAGGAGAAATGAATATCTTCGGTGACGAAACCGCAAAAGAAAGCGATCCGAATGATGTAAAAGCAAACTCTTTAAATCTCGCAACTACGTTGACCGGAGATGCAGGAAACGGACCGACAGCAATGCAAATTGTTCCTAGGTTGGTAGACAACGCAGGAAGACCCATCGTTTTCACCGGAGCAGCTTTAGAAACGATTTTGGAGGTTTTCAGCAATGGTGTGAAACTTTCGACTGCAAAAAACCTGATGCTTGATAATAATTTCAGAGGATTTAATCTTAAATTTTCATCTTTATTGGCATCTAAAATAGTCGACAATAAAATCGACATCACTGTTTCTGTAAAAACAACAGCAAAGACTTTCAAAATGTCAAAAATCGGATTAGATGTAAATCCTAATGCATTGAAAGTTCCTGAAGTTCCGAAAACAGATTCAACAATGGTGGTACAAGACCCGAATGCAGTAATTGATCCGGCGAATCCAACAAGAACAACTGGTACTGTCACAGATCCAAACGCTACTACACCGACTCAACCGAAACAGCCAACAGCTGATCCGAAAAGTACAGTAAGCAAATTTTTAAATAATGTAAGCTCACAAAATCTAAAAGCGGCATTCGATTCATCAAGCAACCCAAGCTGGGGAAGCTATGAGTCTTTCTCAAACCCTACTTCAGGTTTTGGAGCTGTGAAAAATGTGAGTGTGAAAAATATTACAACAAATGCTTCAAATCCTAACGCTGCAAGTGTAAACGCAACGTATGATGTGACTGATAAAAATGGAAGAACAACTTCTCTAAAAGCGACTTTTGGACTGAAAAGCGTGAACGGAGAATGGAAAATTTCAAGTTATAAAATCAATCCATAAAAAATGGCATCACAAGAACTGATACAAAAATTGGAAAACACGATTGAAAATATTGCAGACTTTCCAATTCCCGGAATTCAGTTCAAAGATATTTCGCCTATTTTTTTGGATCCAAAACTTTACCAAGAAGTTATTGAAGATTTGGTAAAATTCAGCAAAGGAAAAGTAGATGCAGTTTGCGGAATTGAAAGCCGAGGCTATCTTTTTGGGATTGCGATTGCAGTAGCTTTGGATGTTCCTTTTATTTTAATCAGAAAAAGGGGCAAGCTTCCACCACCGATCATTTCAGAAAAATATGATCTGGAATATGGAAGTGCAGAAATTGAAACCCGTGAAGGTCAAATCAAAAAAGGTCAGAGAATTTTAATTCATGATGATCTTTTAGCAACCGGAGGAACAACAGAAGCTGCAGCAAAACTGGTTGAAAAGCAAGGAGCAAAAGTAGTTCAGTTCAGTTTTTTGATTGGCTTAAAAGATTTGAAAGGTGATGAAAAGCTCAGGAAATTTGATGCAGAAATTTATCACACTTTAGAATATTAAAGATTTAAAATCATTAATTCTTTTATTTAAATCATAGAAAAATTAATGGAAAAATAAAGAAATTACAATTCATTTAATAATACCTGCAAAGTATTTTGTAAATCACTCAGAAACAATTAAATTTGCAGTTCAATTTTTTAAGAATTTATGGCAAAATTGGGAAAAAATGCTCCAAATGAGCAAGAAGGTAAAGAAACAGTAGAATTTTTTAAAGACCTTGACAGAGAGGCTTTAAACACAGAAAGATTCTTAGAAAAATATCAAAAACCATTAAGTGCTGCTTTTATTGGTTTAGTTGTAGGAGTTTTAGCTTATTTTGGGTACCAGCAATTTGTGGTAGCTCCAAAGAATGCTGAAGCGGTAAAAACGTATTTAGCTGCACAGAAAAATCTTACAGAAGGTAAAGATAAAGAAGCTTTAGGTGGAAAATCTGCTGCTAACCCTGGTTATTTAGGAACGTACAACGAATATTCTTCAACTAAAATCGGTAAACTTTCTGCTTACAATGCAGGTTTATTAAAATTTAAAGAAGGTAAGTTCCAAGAGGCTTTTGATCTTTTAGATAAATTTTCTTCTGACAACAAAACATTGATGGCGATGAAGTATGGCGCAATGGCAGATGCAAAATCTGGTCTTAACAAAAATGACGAAGCGTTATCTTTATTAGACAAAGCTGCTTCAGCTTCAGATGATCCTTATACTTCTTACTTCTTTACAAGAAAAGCAGGTATCGTTGCTTTAGGAATGAAGAAAAATGCAGAAGCTAAAAAATATTTCGCAGCAATTGACGAAAAATATCAAGACTACGACAACGGAATGTCTGATTCTTATATTGAAATGACTAAATATTACTAAACACATGGCAACAGTTAATCTTTCAGATTACAAGCCACTACATATAAATAATGCCGAGGATTTTTCTATCGGCATTGTTTTTTCTGAGTGGAATGACTTTGTAACTTATAATCTACGTGATGCGGCTTTAGAAATTCTTGAGAAAGAAGGTGTAAAGTCTGAAAACATCAAATTATTTTCCGTTCCGGGAGCTTTTGAATTGAACTATGCAAGCATGCAGCTTTGCAAAGAGCGAAAATTTGATGCGGTAATCGCCATCGGATGTGTGATCAGAGGTGAAACTCCACATTTTGATTTTGTGTGTGACGCAGTCGCTCAGGGAATTAAGGACTGTAATATCCTGACAGATACTCCAACTATTTTCTGCGTTCTGACAGATGACACCAAAGAACAATCGATCGCAAGAAGTGGCGGTGATTTGGGAAACAAAGGTGTAGAAGCGGCAGTAACAGCTTTAAGCATGATCCAATTTAAAAGAAATCTTTCTGATAAAAAAGGAAACATCGGTTTTGGAAAATAAACCTAAAATCTATTGAAATAAAAAAGGAGCTGATTTTTACAGCTCCTTTTCTTTTATGTGAATTTTGTTTGAATCGATCAAATGAGGAATAAATCTACTCTGATTATTGGTAATCAAATGTACGCTTTCTCTGATCCCGATTCCTGCAGATTCCTGACCAATCACCCAACTTCCGATGACAGGATAATTTCCGTCGAAATTTGGGAGCTCAAATAGCTGCTGATAAATAAAACCTTCTTTTCCGTAGTCGCCATCATTCTCTTCAATCGCAACGTTATCTTTAAATAAACTCACGTTGGCTCCTTCTCTTGAATAGATTGGTTTTTTAACGAAATCTTTCAAATGTTTTGGTTCAAAATAACATTCCAATAAATATGGATGATTCGGGAACATTTCCCAAAGAATCGGCAAAATAGATTTTGAGGAAAGAAGAATTTTCCACGCCGGCTCCATCCATTGAGATCTGAAATTATTACTGATTAACTTTTCGCCAAAACCATCTTGCAGAATCCATTCGTAAGGATATAATTTAAAAATATATTCCATAATCGTTCTGTCTCCTGCAATGAATTCTTCAATATCTTCTGCCCAGCCAATATCTTGGATGGGAATAAATTCGGTTTCGAAACCTGCCTGTGTAGCACAATCCCGCAAATATTCCACATTGGTTACATCTTCAATATTGGTTAATGAAGCAAAATAAATATAATGCGGATTCATGTATTTTTTAAGATACTTCCAATAATCAACTAGTTTTTCATGAATTGAATTGAACTGATCTTTATAAGGAAACATCTCCTGTAGCCAATACCACTGAATGACCGAAGCTTCATATAAAGAGGTCGGCGTGTCTGCATTAAATTCAAGCAGTTTTAAATTTTCACCGTCAAAACCAAAATCAAATCTCCCGTAAATCGATGGATGATCTTCTTCCCAGCTTGTAATAATATAATTTCTAAACCATTCAGGAATATTGAATTTGTCCCAAAGATTTTTTTCAATAATATAATCAACAGCCTGAAGACACATCTGCCACAATTCTGTAGTTGCGTTTTCAATTTTGTTGACTTCATCCATCGAAAACTCATAATAATGACTTTCATCCCAGTAAAGTCCTTCCAGCGAATGATAGCCAAAGCCTAAGTTTTCAAGCTTATGTTCCCAGTTTTTCCGAAATTGTGATTGTATTCTTTTCATAATTACGACGATGCTCTGAAACCACTTCTACCCAATCCTCCTCTTACAACATTTCCTTTGTAAGAACTTCTGCCGATATTCGATTTGGTGCTGATGGCATCACTATAATATCCCGCTCTCTGATAAGCACCGTTGCTGTAAGCACCATAAGGACGGAATGCATGATATAACAGTAAACCAGCCATAAAACCATGTGATCTTGAATATGATGCTGTAGAATCTGATCTCATGTAAACCTTTTTTTCTTTTCCCCACTCTTCTTTCGGTTTTTCCTGAGAACAAGCTGCAAGAATTCCTGTGACAAAAAGCAATTTTATAGAACTTGATTTTTTCATTACTGCACGGTTATATAAAATTCGTAATCTTTTTTCACCTTAGCATTGTGCTCATCACCACTTTCGTCTTCTACAATCTGCAAAGTATCTCCCAAACTCGGAATGGTATCTCTTTTTATAATTTCTTTAAAGAGTTTATTATTTTTCCAGATTTTGTGCTTTGTAACCAAAACATCTGCCGTATCAATATGCTGCACAGAAAGTTCGGTTTCGATGGCTGATTTTTTATCAACGTTTTCCACTGTATCCTCTTTAGATTCACTGTCGTTACAAGCCGTAACAGTGATTAAGCTTAAAAACAAAAGAGCAATTTGAATTTTTCTCACTTTAATTGTAATTTTTGACAAAAATATTATTTAATATTTTAAATTTACACATAAAAATAACAAACAAATGAAATGGACAGACGACAGAAGTGGTAACGTAGATGACAGACGAGGATCCGGCGGTGGTGGAGGCGCTATTGTAGGTGGAGGTTTAGGCACAATCATCATTGCTGCAATCGTATTTTTTCTTGGCGGAGATCCCTCAGCAATTCTTTCTTCAGGCGGAAGTTCATCTCCTCAAACTGAACAGCGGGAACTGAGTCAGGGTGACCTGCAAGTGGGAGAATTCGTTAAAATGATTACTGCTGAAAACGAAGAAACCTGGACTAAAATTTTTGCCGAAAACGGTATGCAATACAAACCGGCCAGAGTGGTCTTGTTTAGAGAAGGTACAAATTCCGGTTGTGGACAAGCACAGTCCGCAATGGGACCATTTTATTGCCCAACCGATCAATCTGTTTATATGGATATGAGTTTCTTCCAAGAACTTCAGGAAAAATTCGGAGCAAAAGTCACAGAGTTTACAATTGCCTACGTAATGGCTCACGAAATGGGACATCATGTGCAGAATCTTTTAGGTACTTTATCGAAAACCGACCAACTGAGAAGAAGCGGTAGATATTCTGAAACCCAGCTTAATCAGGTTTCTGTAGCAACAGAGCTTCAGGCAGATTTCTATGCCGGGCTTTGGGCAAGATATTCTAACGAGAGAGAAAAATTTCTTGAACCAGGTGATTTAGAATCTGCGGTTGAGGCAGCAGAAGCTGTAGGTGATGATAATATTCAGAAAAGATCACAAGGCTATGTGAATCAGGAAAGCTTTACTCACGGTTCATCAGCACAACGTAAAGAATGGTTTATGAAGGGTTACAACTCCGGAGATATCAAACAAGGAGATACCTTTAATCAACTTTTAAGATAACAAAAATGTCTGAAGAAAATTTCTTCAGACATTTTGTTTTATTTCAGCTCAATCGGATTGCTGTTTCTTTTTGCTTCTTCTTTAGCTCTTTCTTCCATTCGCTTTCTCATATCTGCAGGATTTTGGTTTCCTCCTCCACGATTTCCCATTCTTATTCCACCGCCACCTTGGCCCATAAATGACATCGGATCGGTTTTATATTTCTCCTGCTGCTTTATGTAATCGGTTCTCTTAACCTTTATAACATTTCCGAATGCAGTCATTTCAGGAAAATCAGCAATTTTATAGTTTTTCATTAAATCAAATGAATAATCTCCGTCAGCATCTTCTGCTTTTACAACCAAACCTGGAAGTCCGCTGAATTTATATGGTCCATCTTGGTAAGGCAAATCTGTTGTAAACCAAGCCGTCCATTTTCTTCCGCCAAACTCAGTTTCTGCTTTCTGTACTTTATATTCACCAATTTTAGTGGTTTCAGATAAAATTTTCCAATTCACAGGTCGATCTTCTTCGTATGAATATTGATCTCTTCCCAAACGATCTTTATATAAGGTTTTCTGATTTTTTTTATCTTTTTCAATAGAATAATTCATATTCGTTCTCAAACCTTCCATTTGTTCTCTGTTAAAACCTCTCGCACCACCACTTTGAAAATTGGCTTTCATCACAGAATCTCTTTTAATTCTGTTTTCAGAATAAAACATCGACTTTTCTGCGGATATATCTAAATATGCATTTTCTGTTTTAATATCAGCTTTATTATTGATATCCGGCTTTGAAGTTACCTGATAAACAAATCTGTTGGTCTGTGCGAAAGTAGCCTGTGCAAGCAAGACTACAGCAAGAATGCCTAATTTTTTCATTATTTTCCTGATTTATAGTTTTGATTTTAAATATGCATCAAAGTTAAACCATCGATGATAAAAATCGATAAAATAAAAACGACGATTTTTATTTACTAATTAAAGTTCGTATTTTTGCAAGATTAAATCATTCTAAATAAATACAATGATAAAAGTTTCAGATCATGCTAAGGAAAAAGCCATTCAACTGATGACAGAAGATGGTTTTAATCCGGCAGAAGATTATATAAGAGTTGGAGTAAAGAGTGGAGGTTGTTCTGGTTTGGAATATGTTTTGGGGTTTGACAACAAAAAAACAGATACCGATCAGATTTTCGAAGACAATAACATCAAAATTGTGGTAGAAAAAAAATCTATTCTTTACTTAGCAGGTACTATCCTCGAATACTCAGGTGGATTGAATGGAAAAGGATTTGTTTTTAACAATCCTAATGCAGCCAGAACGTGTGGTTGTGGTGAGAGTTTTAGCTTATAATTAGACATTGGAAGTACTGATTTAGAATACTCTAAATCTTAAATCTAATTTCTAAAATCTATTAAAATGAGTAAATATACTGAAGACGACTTAAGAGTCGATTTAGAAAACAAAAAATACGAATTCGGCTGGGAAACGATACTCGATTACGAAGATTTCCCAACTGGTTTAAACGAAGACATCGTCCGTGCTATTTCTGCTAAAAAAGAAGAACCGGAATGGATGACAGAATGGCGTTTGGAATCTTTCAAAATCTGGCTGAAAATGACGGAGCCTGAATGGGCAAACATCAAGTATGAAAAACCGGATTTTCAGGCGATAAAATATTACGCTGCACCGAAAGCTAAACCAGAATTGGCAAGCTTAGATGAAGTGGATCCTGAATTATTGGCAACTTTTGCTAAATTAGGAATCAACATCGAAGAACAGAAAAGACTTTCAAATGTTGCTGTAGATATCGTGATAGATTCTGTATCAGTAAAAACAACTTTTCAAGACACTTTAGCAGAAAAAGGAATTATTTTCTGTTCAATTTCCGAAGCGATTAAAAATCATCCGGATTTGGTGAGAAAATACCTTGGAAAAGTAGTTCCTAGAGGAGATAACTTCTATGCAGCATTAAATTCCGCAGTATTTTCTGACGGCAGTTTCTGCTATATTCCAAAAGGGGTAAGATGTCCGATGGAATTATCCACTTATTTCCGTATTAATCAGTCAGGTACAGGTCAGTTTGAAAGAACACTTGTGATTGCTGATGAAGGAAGTTATGTTTCTTACCTTGAAGGTTGCACAGCTCCATCAAGAGATGAAAATCAGCTTCACGCAGCAGTTGTTGAATTGATTGCCTTAGACAATGCTGAAATTAAATATTCAACTGTTCAGAATTGGTATCCAGGAAATGAAGAAGGTAAAGGTGGTGTTTTCAATTTTGTAACCAAAAGAGGGCTTTGCGAAACCAAAGCCAAAATCTCATGGACTCAGGTTGAAACAGGTTCTGCCGTAACATGGAAATATCCTTCTTGTATCTTAAAAGGTGACGGTTCTATCGGTGAGTTCTACTCTATCGCTGTAACCAACAATCATCAGTATGCCGATACAGGTACAAAGATGATTCACATCGGAAAGAATACAAAATCAACGATTATCTCTAAAGGAATTTCTGCAGGAAAATCTCAAAACTCATACAGAGGTTTGGTAAAAGTAATGCCTTCTGCGAAAGGAGCGAGAAACTTCTCACAATGTGACTCACTTTTAATGGGTAACGAATGTGGAGCGCATACTTTCCCATATATTGAAATTAAAGATCCTACTGCACAGCTAGAACACGAAGCTACCACTTCAAAAATCGGTGAAGATCAGATTTTCTACTGTAATCAGAGAGGTATTGATACCGAAAGAGCAATTGCTTTGATCGTGAATGGTTTCAGTAAAGAAGTTTTAAATAAATTACCAATGGAATTTGCTATTGAAGCTCAGAAATTACTAGAGATTTCATTAGAAGGTTCTGTGGGGTAATTTGATTTTATCGCAAAGTAAAACAAAGATTTTTTAAAGCGATTCGCTTATTTTAAGATAAACTAAGCCGCTAACGCTTAGGAAAGAAATACAATCAAAATTAATTTTCAACTTGTATCTTTGCGAAAAACAAACAAATGACAGAAAATGAGATTTCAAAGATTGTATTTGAAAGCGGATTAAAAATTCACAGACAAATTGGAGTTGGATTATTTGAGAGCGTTTATGAAGAATGCTTACATTATGAAATTCAAAAATCTGGTTTGAAAGTAGAAAGACAAAAGTTTTTAGATATTAATTATGATAAATTACTAATACCAAAAGCTTTTAAAATGGACTTACTTATTGAAAATAAAGTAGTCTTGGAAATAAAATCCGTAGAAAGCCTAAATAGCTTTCACGCTTCTCAATTGAAAAATTATTTGAGATTGGGAAATTATAGACTGGGAATGTTATTGAATTTCAATTCTCAGTTATTTAAAGATGGTGTGAAAAGAATTGCAAATGGTCTTAGCTAATTGTATTTCGAAAATAAGTGAAACGCCTTTGTATAACTTAAAAAATATTCGCAATTAAATTAACTTGTTTAACCTTGCGATAAATTATAACAACAGAATGTTAAATATTAAAAACTTACATGCCAGAATTGAAGATGGCGCACAAATATTAAAAGGTATCAATCTTGAAATCAAGCCTGGCGAAGTTCATGCGATCATGGGACCCAACGGAGCGGGAAAATCTACTCTTTCATCTGTTATTGCAGGAAAAGAAGATTACGAAGTGACTGAAGGAGAAATCCTTTTTCAAGGTGAAAACATTATTGAAGATGCTCCTGAAGAGAGAGCGCACAAAGGAATTTTCCTTTCGTTTCAGTATCCGGTAGAAATTCCGGGAGTTTCTGTGACCAATTTCATTAAAGCTGCTTTAAACGAAAACAGAAAAGCAAACGGATTTGAAGATATGCCTGCGAAAGAAATGCTGGCAATGATTCGTGAGAAATCTGAAAAATTAGGAATTAAAAAAGATTTCCTTTCAAGATCATTGAACGAAGGTTTTTCGGGAGGTGAAAAGAAAAGAAATGAAATTTTCCAGATGATGATGTTGAATCCTAAATTGGCAATTCTTGACGAAACCGATTCTGGATTGGATATTGACGCTTTGCGAATCGTTGCAGATGGTGTAAACCAGTTTAAAAACGAAGGAAATGCAGTTCTTTTGATTACGCATTATCAGAGATTGCTGAATTATATTGAGCCTGATTATGTTCACGTTTTAGCGAACGGAAAAATCATTAAAACAGGTGATAAATCTTTAGCTTTAGAATTGGAAAGCAAAGGTTACGATTGGTTGCTTAACTAATAAAATATTTTTGGTTAAGTTTTTTATCAATCCTTAGTCGAAAAGGCAGTGAAAAACTGCGATATTGATACAAATTAAATTTATAATAAAGGTGTGATGGCCGAAATATCAGTAATGGCTTTATACGATCAAACAATAGAAAATCACAGTGAATTTTTGGAGAGTCTACGTCATAGATTTTTAGATGACGACAGAAAAACGGCGCTTCAGAAATTTGCAATCAAAGGTTTTCCTACCAAGAAAGACGAAGAATACAAGTATACCAACATCAAAGAAATCACGGAAAAAGATTATAATTTTTTCCCGAAAGAAAGTCACAACATCACCAAAGAACAGCTTGATGAGTTGCATTTGGGAGAAGAAAATTTTGACTGGATTGTTTTTGTAAACGGTCAGCTTCGAAAAGAGCTTTCAAACATTTCTATCGAAAATGCAGAATTTTTATCTTTCAATTATGCTTTGAATGATGAGAATCATAAAGAGGTTTTCGATAAATATTTTAATACGATTGCCGCAAAAGATTTAGCTTTTACGAACTTAAATCAAGCATATTGCAAATACGGATTTTTTCTGAAAGTTCCGAAAAATGTGATTATCGAAAAACCGATTCACATTTTTTATCTTTCTCAAAATCAGGAAGAAAACACTTTTTACAATACGAGAAATTTACTGATTGTAGAAGAAGGAGCAAAAGTTGAAATCATCGAAAGTCACCATAATTTTGACGAAAGTTTTGTGTTTACCAATTCAGTAACTGAAATTTTCACGTATCAGAACGCAAAAGCAGACTGGCACAAAATTCAGAATGACAGCGATACTTCTTATTTGGTGGATCATACTTTCGCAAAACAGGAAAGAGACAGCTTAACAACGGTTAATACGTTTACATTCGGAGGAAAGATCATCAGAAACAATCTTGATTTTATTCATAACGGAGAAAATATCAACTCTTTCATGAACGGAATCACGATTATCGGGAAAGATCAGTTGGTAGATCACCACACGGCGGTTCATCACAATACTCCAAACTGTCAGAGTTATCAGAATTACAAAGGTATTTACAAAGATAAATCTCATGGAGTTTTCAACGGGAAGGTTTTTGTAAATAAGATTGCTCAGAAAACCAATGCTTATCAACAAAACAACAACGTTTTATTAAGCGAAGGAGCTACGATTGACACCAAGCCTCAGTTGGAGATTTTCGCAGACGATGTGAAGTGTTCTCACGGTTGTACAGTTGGTCAGTTGAACAAAGATGCTTTATTCTATTTGAGAGCAAGAGGAATTTCTAAAAAAGAAGCTCAGGCTTTATTGCTTTACGCTTTCGCCAATGACGCAATGCAGAATATCGACATTGAGCCATTAAAAGTAAAAATCGAGCAACTTTTAGCCGAAAAACTTGAAGTTACTATGGAATTTTAAATTTCCTTTTAAGACATATACAAAAAGCACTTCGATTGAAGTGCTTTTGTTTTTATAATGTCTAATTAAAATCTATTTTTTCATCCACCACTGACTGTCTTTTCTGTCAGAACGCTTCACGCCATTATCAATATTATAGGCAAAACCAATTCCTAAAGTCTGCTTCAACTGAGTTTTCTGAATCTGATTGTGATCGTACATCAAGTCTAATGTAACAATTGAAGAAACAAACCTGTTGATTTTCATATTTAGAAGCATATTATACGACAATACCATGTGATCAGGATTTTCAAGATAATTTGAGAATACAGATCCAGTATTTGTCATTTCAATATTCTCCATCAATTTCACTTTGTAAATCGCTGAAGCCAGGGAACCCATCTGCATCAGGAAAAAATCACCATCAGATTTTAAACCATAACTTCCTGCAAACTGTAATTCTTTATCTAAAACAAACGTAAATCTTCCGTTGGCAGGTCTGAAAGTTACCGTTAAATTGTCATTGGGTCTATAAGTAACCCCAATACCGGCATTCACGTATCCGGGAGCCATAAAGTTGGAAATTTTCTTTGCTTCAGGATTATTTCCATCCTCAAAACCACCTGAGAATTGCGAAAGCAAACTTGCACCTGTAGAAACATACCAGCTCTTTGAAAACTGTCGTCCATAGTTAGTAGAAATGTTCAGAACATCCTGCGTTTTTCTTGTACCTACACCCTTAGTTGTGTTTTGTCCATAATTAAGGATAATAATATTTTCCCAGAGATGACGCCCATTTTCATAAACAAGGTTATAATTTGCGCTCGCAAGCCATCCAACGTTATTAGCTCCACCGCCAACCCAATTAGAGAATGCTGCCTGGTTAAACATGACGCTGTTTTTTGCAAGCACAGACCAGTGTCTCGGTTTTTTTATCGTATCAACCGCCGCAGAATCGCTGATGACCACCTGCGCAAAAGAATGTACGCTCAGATACATAAAAAGTAAAACGAAAATCTTTTTCATAAATCTCAATTTTTCCAAATGCAAAAATAGGAATATAATGTGAAACACCAAGTTTACACGTTTTCAGAGGTTTATAAACAAAACATCTTTACGTCATCATTTTGAAACATTATAATCCTAAATCCTTACTTTTTGTCTCATATATTTTTAAAAAATTAAAATCATCGACAAATTTTCCGAAATTTATACTTGGCTTTTGATTTGACACCTAATCAACATGATTAAAAATATAATTCACAAAAAAGCAATCTTTGCACCCTTACTTATGCTGTCTGCAATGTGGCTGGGATACTTTTTACAGGCACAGGGCTTTTTTGCAAGTTGCTTTGGAGCGATTATTCCTTTGTTGCCAGAAGGTTTGCTTGGGATTATCACCTCGCCTTTACTCCACGGCAGTATTGATCATATAGTCAGCAACTCTATTCCTATCGCAGTTTTAATGTGCCTTCTATATCAGTTTTATCCTTTGGTCGCCAATAAAGTTTTTATCATTGGCTGGCTTGCGACAGGACTTTTACTTTGGGCGCTTCCACCAATTGATATTATAACTGGTCAATACACTTACACCTGTACCATCGGAGCGAGCGGAGTTGTTTATGTACTTGCATTTTTTCTTTTTTTCAGTGGTGTTTTTAAATGGAATATGACATTACTAACGATTTCTCTCCTTGTTGTTTTATACTATGGAAGTTTGATTTGGGGGATGTTTCCGGAAGAGCTTTTTTACAATATGCAGGAGCCAAGTAAAATATCCTGGCAGGCTCACTTATCAGGCGCCTTGGTCGGGAGTATTTTAGCTTTTGTATTTAAAAATATCGGCGATAAAAAGAAAAGATTTATCTGGGAATTTCCTAATTATTACAGCGAAAAAGATGACAAACTTTGGCAGGAATACAAAGAAAACCATCCCGATGACTTTTTAGAATTACCTTACAAAAAAAATGAAGATCTTTGGGATCATTTAGAAGAAATAAGAAAAAAATAATTCTCAAATTTTATTACATTTGAATAAAATAACACACAAATGTATTCTGAAGAACATCTCTACTCTATTGCTCTCCGTGAGTGTAATTTTATAGGTGACATCAATTTTTTCAAACTTGTTCGAAGTTTCGGAAGCGCAAAAAAAGTTTGGGAATCAACTAAAAAAGAACTCAGCAAAACCGACGGAATCGGTACAAAAACAGTTTCTGACATTGGAAATCCTGAGCATTTAAAATTTGCAGAAAAAGAGCTTTTGTTTTGCGAAAAAAATTCCATAAAAATCAATTTAAGACATCAAGATGAGCTTCCTTTTTTGCTCAAAGAATGCGATGATGCACCTGCAATTCTCTACCAGAAAGGAAATTTTGATATCAATTTAAAACCCATAAGCTTAGTCGGGACAAGAAATATTTCAGCTTACGGTAAAAAATTCATTGAAGATTTTTTTGAAGAGGTTAAATCACATCAATTTATCTCCATTAGCGGCTTGGCTTTAGGTGTAGACAAAGAAGTACATGAGCAATCTTTAAAACATCAAATTCCTACGATTGGAGTTTTGGCGCATGGTTTTCACACTTTATATCCTTCAAAAAATAAAAAACTTTCAGAAAAAATCATTGAAGAAAACGGTGGATTGCTTTCAGAATTTAATTCATCAAGAAAGCCGGATCGGGAAAATTTTATTCAAAGAAACAGAATTGTTGCCGGAATTTCTCCATCTACGATTGTGGTAGAAACAGCTTTCGGAGGTGGCTCCATCAGCACTGCAACATTTGCCAACACCTACAATAGGGATGTTTTTGCTTTACCCGGAAAGATTACTGACAAATACAGCCAAGGCTGTAACCATCTTATTTTTCAGAATAAAGCGACAGCCATTTCTACGATCAAAGACTTACTCGATTTGATTGGTTTTAATGACCCGAAAGAGAAAATTGAAGAACTTTTTCCACGCAGTGAGATTTCAGTTCAATTATCTGAAAGTCAAGAATTAATATATCAAAATATTGCAGCAAATCCACACGTTTCTCTGGATGATTTAGCAGAAAAAATTTCAGTGGCTTCACACAAAATACTGCCAGTGATATTAGAATTGGAGCTTTTGGGAAAAGTAAAATCATTTTCCGGGAGACAATTTTTAGCAATATAAGAATTAACGATTTCTTAATATTTCATTATTTCACATATAACATTTAATTTTTAACAAACTTTAGTTTAAAATTATCAATTTAATAATATTCCATCTCATTATTATTGAATTATCAGCAAATATTAAATAAGCTATTGTGAATCTTGAAAAAAAAATTAAATTTGTTGACATAATATTCAACCCTATCTAATATGGAACAATATAATATTGACCAGAAAATCCAGGAATTTATCTCCAAAATTGAGGCGAAAAATCCCAACGAACCGGAATTCTTACAGGCAGTTAAAGAAGTTGCTGTAACTGTAATTCCGTTTATCCTAACCAGAAAAGAATATACCGGCATGAAGCTTCTTGAGAGAATGGCTGAAGCTGAAAGAATTATTATTTTCAGAGTTCCATGGGTTGATGATAAAGGTGAAATTCAGGTAAACAGAGGTTTCAGAATTCAGATGAACTCTGCCATCGGGCCTTACAAAGGAGGAATTCGTTTCCATCCTACAGTAAACCTTTCTGTACTTAAATTCTTAGCTTTTGAGCAGGTATTTAAAAACTCATTGACTACGCTTCCAATGGGAGGTGGAAAAGGAGGTTCAGATTTTGACCCACAAGGAAAAACTGACATGGAAGTGATGCGTTTCTGCCAGGCTTTCATGACAGAATTATGTAAGCACATTGGTCCTGAAACTGACGTTCCTGCGGGAGACATCGGTGTTGGAGCAAGAGAAATCGGATATTTATTCGGTCAGTACAAAAAGATCAGAAACGAATTTACAGGAGTTCTTACAGGAAAAGGTCTTGCTTACGGAGGTTCATTAATCCGTCCTGAAGCTACAGGTTACGGTGTTGTTTACTTCGCTGAGCAGATGCTGAAGACTATCGGACAAACCTTTAAAGATAAAACAGTAACGGTTTCAGGTTTCGGAAACGTAGCTTGGGGTGTTATCAAAAAAATATCAGAACTTGGTGGTAAAGTAGTTACCCTTTCTGGTCCGGACGGTTATGTTTATGATAAAGACGGTATCGACGGAGAAAAAATTGATTATTTATTAGAATTGAGATCTTCAGGAAACAACAGAGCTGAAGATTATGCTAAAAAATATCCTTCTGCAGTATTCCACGCCGGAAAACGTCCTTGGGAAGTGAAGTGTGATGTAGCCATCCCTTCTGCAACTCAAAACGAATTGCACTTAGAAGATGCAAGAATGTTGGTAGAAAACGGCTGCCTTTGTGTAACCGAAGCTGCGAATATGCCTTCTACATTAGACGCAATCAATTATTTCCTTGAAAACAAAGTATTGTTCTCTCCTGGGAAAGCTTCTAACGCAGGTGGTGTTGCCACTTCAGGTCTTGAAATGACTCAAAACTCAATCAGATTGAACTGGACGTCAGAAGAAGTTGATGCAAGACTGAAAGAGATCATGATCGGAATCCACAAAGCTTGTAGAGACTACGGTAAAGAGGAAGATGGCTATGTGAACTACGTAAAAGGTGCCAACATCGCCGGATTCGTAAAAGTAGCAGAAGCAATGCTTGCTCAAGGAGTAGTATAAAATATAAAGGTCGGGAGGTTTTCCCGACCTTTTTTCTTACAACCTGTCCCGGGACTATAAATGGGAAAAAAGTAATAGTGAAAGTGAAAGCATTGAATGTCCAGTTCAATGCTTTTTTTTATTTTTATCTGATGAAAAACACATTTAAAAATTTTGAAGAATATTTTCTTCTTTTTCCTGAAGAAACCCAGCAAAAACTTGAACAATTGCGGGAGTTCATTCACTCTTTAATTCCTGATTTGGAGGAATATATTGGTTATCAGATGCCGGCTTTTAAGCATAATGAGAAGCCCTTAATCTATTTTGCTGCTTATAAAAATCACATCGGATTTTATCCGCTTCCCGATGCCATTAAACATTTTGAAAATGATTTTGAGAAAAGAAAATATAAATTTTCAAAAGGTGCGGTTCAGTTTCCGATGAAAGAAGACTTGCCTTTAGATCTGATTGAAAAAATGGTGCAATTCAGAGTGATGGAGATTGATCAGAAAAAATCCTGAAACATTACATTTCAGGATTCCATTTTTACTTATATAAAAAACTACTTCTAATAGCAAATCAATTGGGGATTGACTTAATTATGAAACGAAGTTGTTTAGATAAAATTATTATTCTCACTTGTTTTAACTAAAATTTATAAGACTTTAGAAATTTTTAAGATTGTGTTCAATCCTCTATTTGAGATCACCTTGGAATCAGTAATGTATATTGGAATGCAGATTGACGGAAATTAAACTCTGGTCATTAATCCTTACGGCAAGTTCTAAACACAAATGCGTCTCGTTTATTCAATTTATCAATCTCTGAATTTAGTAAACGATCAATTTTATAAAATAGTAAATTTTTATTGTAGGGATAGTTAACATTCTTTTCTCCAAAGCCTTCTTTTTGAAAATCTTCTTCGTAAAAGTTAATCGTAATGGGCTTATCTTGCTCAACTATCAATATATATTGTTTGAAGGTTCTATGAAATGCAAATATATTATCTCGTTGCATTGTTCTAAATTTTTTAACCCTTTCATTTTTTAGATTAGAAAATGAATCTACATATAAATCTATAATATCATTTGATTTTAGTTTTTTGGGATAATATACAGCCTTTCCTGCAATTTTTTGTATGTAGGATGTATTATTAACTTTAAATAAAATATATTTTTCTTCTAATTCTGTACAGTCACAAACCTTATTCATTTTTCGGCTTCCAGAATTCCTTTGAATATAGATAATGTAATCTTTCCCTATTTTTGCAACATCTTCTTCTTTTTCCAACACAAATGAATTTTCAGAGATTTCACTAGCTTGAATCTTAAAATTAGGCATCTGCGTCTTTATTTTACAGCTTAGGAGTGGGATACAAATTGTGCACAGAATCAGTAATGATTTCATTAGAAATTTATATGATAACTATTGAAATATTATTTTATTATTCACTTATTCAAATTATTCATCATCCTTTCAACAAACTCAAACGCAGCCGGGCAAATGACCGTATTTTTTATCATTAAATCATTAATCTGATAGATTTTTTTTCGGTCTGTATGAGGATATTCTCTGCACGCTTTCGGACGAACTTCGTAGATTGAGCAGGTATTATCTTCATTTAAAAAATAGCAAGGTAGGTTTTGTAAAACTTTGTCATTATCTTCATCAACACGCAAAAATTTTGATTCAAAATCTGCTTGTTTCATGCGAAGATGCTTTGAAATCCGCTCGATATCTTTCTCCGTATAAAGTGGTCCGGTCGTTTTACAGCAATTGGCACATTGAAGACAATCTATTTTTTCAAAAACTTCTTCATGTGTTTCCTGAACAATGTAATCAAGATTTTTAGGAGGCTTTTTTTTCAAACCTTCTAAGAATTTTTTATGCTCTTTCTGCTTTTCTAAAGCCTGTTTTTTGTATAATTCTAAATTCATTATGATTTTTCCGCCTCAAAAGCCGGAAGTTCTACTTTTTGATATTCATTTATTTTATCGAGATCCAGAACCGTTGAATCTTTTTCTTCGTCAGGATAATACATTGGCGAAAATTTAGCTCCATAAATGATTTCCCTCGACACATAGGATGATCTCTGAACAACTGTATTTGAAAACACTTCATCAAATGCTCGTACATGTACGATGATCTCAATATTTGTATTTTTAAAATCTTCAGCAGTAAATCCGGCAAATGGAGAATTTTCGTCTATTTTATGTACTATCGTCCAGTTCAGAGACAAAGTATTGATCTTACTCAATTGAGTTTCGAGTCGGTAGAAATTACTTTTCGTCGTTCCATTTTCATTAATCTCAATGGCTGTCGAAAGGGTAACATCAGCATCTGTCAAAGCATTATTTTTGTAAGGTGCCAACCTGAACATCAACGCTGTAACATCCTGAAACGGAGCAATCACTGCAATATCTGAAAATCTGAGATAAGCTCTCGGTCTTGAAAATCTTCCGTAAAACAAACCCGTTGCAATGGCAAAGGTAAGCAATCCTAAAAATGCCTCAAAAGTTGCAACCAAGCTTGCCAAAAATCCAATCGGAGCAATTCTGCCGTAACCAACCGTAGTAAAAGTTTGTGAACTGAAGAAAAACACATCAATAAATTCATCCAAAGGATTACTCTTATCTATCCCTGTAAGATGCTCTACACCAATCAAATAATAAATACATGCAAAAACCAGATTGATCAGAATATACATCATCACCAAATAAGTAATGAACCGAAATGACGATAAATTCAGCATCGTATGATACCAACTCAGCCTGTTGAAGACGTTGACTCCTCTTCTTCTTACATTCGGAAGCCCGTCTTTATTGATAAATCTTCCCGAAGCCCGACTTCCAAAGCCACTGTTTTCAGCGTTTTCCTGTTTGATTCTTTTTCTGAAACCTTTTGCCATATTTAGTAAATCATTTGTGTGGTTTAATTTTTAACTTTAAAAAAGATAAAATAATTTACAAAGATAAAATATTGTTTTCATGAATCTTATCAAGCGTACGATCTTCTTTTTGATTTAGAATTAAACTAAATTTGATGTAAATTTTTAGTTCCAATTAAATACATCTGAAATGAAAAATTTAGAATCGAGAGAAGATATAGAGTTGCTTGTGAATTCATTTTATGATAAAGTGGTAAAGGATGAAACGATCGGTTTCTTCTTTAAAGACATTATAAAAGTTGATTTTCAAAAACATTTACCGAAAATGTATTCTTTTTGGGAGACGATTTTATTCGGACAAATGAGCTACAAAGGAAATCCGATGGCGGTACATTTCCCGATCAATCAATTGGAGGCGATGGAAAAGCATCATTTTGCACAATGGTTAAAACTTTGGAAACAAACTATTGAAGAAAATTTCACAGGTATGAATGCTGATATGGCGATTACAAAGTCAGAAAACATTGCCAATCTGATGGCTTACAAAATGGAAATGGCGAGAAAACTTTAAGCAATTCGGAATTTTGGGTTAAAAATTAAGGTACGATTACCGTAAAGATATAGGCTGCTAAATTCACTAAAAGAACTGTCCCGTACAAGACATTCGTTTTTCCTCGACTTAAAGATAACATCACGATAAATACAGATAAGGTAAGAAGAATAATATCTTTCTTATCAAGCCCCAAAACCAAAGGGATATCATACATAATACTCACCGCAGAGATAGCCGGAATACTTAATCCGATACTTGCTAAAGCTGATCCTAAAGCTAAATTTAAACTCGACTGTATCTGATTATTTCTCGCTGCGCGGATGGCCGCAAGACCTTCCGGAAGCAATACAACTCCCGCAATAATAACTCCTACCAAAGACTTAGGCGCTCCCATACTCTGTACCACATCTTCGATTGTTTTTGAAAGACCTTTTGCCAATAAGACGACAATCACAAGGCAAATTACCAAAAATACAAAGCTGATAATAGTCTGCATTCTATTCGGAATAAAATACTCTTCTGCATTACCATCAGCGGGCACAAAATAACTTCTGTGTCTTACCGTCTGAACCATCAGAAAAACTCCGTAAATCACAAGACAGGCAATCGATACAAAAACCAATTGTGCATTATTATAATAAGGTCCGTTGACGCTTGAAGTAAAATTCGGGAGAACTAAGGTAATTACAAGAATTGAAACAATACTCACAAGATAAGTCGTCGCTGAAGTACGGGCAAAATACTGCTCAAAATACTTAACACCACCTACCAAAATACAAATACCGATAATACCATTCAGAATAATCATTACTGCCGCAAAAACCGTATCCCGAGCTAAAGTAATTGCTTGATCACCACCCGCAACCATCAGCGATACAATCAACGCAACTTCTATAATCGTGATACAAAGTGCCAGAATAATTGTACCATAAGGTTCTCCTACTTTATGTGCTACAACTTCAGCATGATGTACAGCAGAAAGCACACTTCCGGTTAACAAAATACCCGCAACAATGTCTGAAATTGTGCCAGTTCCCATCAATCCGGTAAAGTAATAGATTACCGCTAAGACAGGAAAAATATACGTGTAGTGTAAGAATTCTTTTAGCTTCATAAGTGTCTCTAAAATACAAAAAATCTATGAAAACTCAATTATTAAAAGAAAATATTAATAATATTTTAATGACACCAAAGCGCAAAATCCTGAAAATCGGTCAACATATGAAACAGCAATCCGATGCCAATTATTCTTAAATTTCCTTTAAAAAACAACAGCAAAAAATACACCGCAATAGCATAATAAGAATGTAAAAAATGAAACCCAACGCTCATTCTGTTCGGATCAAAAATAGGATCTGCAAATAAATGATCGAGATCAACCAGCATTGTCGCCAAAAGAATGAAATACGTTTTTTTCCATTGATTACGATAAAAAACAAGCGCAATAACTGCAGGAAAAGCCAAATGCAGAAAATAATGCGTACATGTTTTTAATAAAGCAATTTCTGGAGGACACATTTTGTTTTATCTTAGAATTAATGGATATTTTTCTTTTTTAAATTTAATTTTCACTGTGTAATCAAGATTTTTATTTCCGTAAAAAAGATATTCAACGTCTTTAAAAATTGGATTACTTAAATTTTTAAATGAAGAAAAAAGCAAGGGACTGTTTTTGATGAAAATGTAGTTTTGATTTTTGGTTTCACTTAATTTCCCAGCTTTTTGCGTAGATTTTATAGAAAGCTGATTTTTGCTTTTGCTAATCAAATTGGGCTGAAATGGAATTGCTATAAACTGATTTTGTGCATTAATCCACTTTTTTTGTTGGAAATAATTCCAGGTTTTATCAGGATTTGAAGTTTGAAGCAAAATTTCATAATTGGGCTGAACGATTTTCTGATAACTGATTTTTTCAATTTCATTAAAGTTATCATCGTAACCATAACTGATTATTTTATCGTTAACTTCCGAAAGATTCGCACTCATTTTCAAATGACTAACCGATGCAGAATCTGTAATATTTTCTTTAAAGATCGAACTTATTTTTTTAATATTTTCTGAGTTTAATTCTACATTCAAAAACTGTGTTTCCTTATTTAAATCTGAAATCAATGATTCGAAATCGGCAGAATTCTGTTCATTTTTTATTTCAATTTCATCGTCTTTTAAATAAATTGAAAAGTTCTGGGTTCGCAATTCTGAAATAAAAGAAACACTTCCCAGACCATCATTCATAAAAGAATCTGCATTCAAAACTTTATTTCTGAAATTTTGAGAAAATGGTTTTCCTATGTTTTTAAAATTTAAATCAGATGTTCCGACGATACATTTTCCACCTTCAATTTTTATAAAAAGCTGGTTATTTTTAAATAAATCTTTTCCATCAGAGATGAATTTTCGTTCCTTTAAAAATGTCGAAAACTTTGCTTTATTGTTGATTTCAAAAATAGTATACCACTCAGAAATTTTAGTGTTTTTTAAATGAAAAATCTGAAGAAAGTCCGGAATTTTCAAACCCGAATCTGAAATGGAAATTTTCATATCATTTTTTTCACCCTCTTCAAACCATTTTGAAGGATGCATCAAAAAGCTGGAAATATATTGTCTTGTCGCTTTTTTAACATCGACCATAACCACAACATCTGCATTTTTGGGAATATATTTTAAGCTTTTATCTTTATGGAAAAACATAAAATAAACTCCAACTGAAAGCAGAATTGTGATTATAAGAGCAATATATTTTTTCTTCATAAATTCTAAGTTTTGGCTAAAGCCTAATATGCTTACAAATTTTGAAAACGGGCTAAAGCCCGTTCCTATTGATACTTTAGAAATCGAGACAGCTCGAGCAATTAGCTAGAATCAAAATGCCAATAGCCTTTAAAGTGTCTGTGGCTTTTTATCCGCTTCCATATTTTTGAAAATTGCGTCAAACATATCGAAGAAATACATTAAGCTGTTTTCCGAAGAATTCTTAATGTTATAATCCATCTCTGTCTGAATGCTTTCCCCTTTCACTTCAGTTTTAAAATACACTTCACCCACATTTTTTCTTATCAAATTCAACGTTTTTTTCTCAGAAACGGTTTTAAATTCCTGCTCCAGACCAACCAATAGTTTCTGAATATCCAATCTTCCTGACAAAGGATATTTCGCGGAATCTTTCATCCATTTTGTTGAATTCGATGACTGATTTTTTGAAGTCAGATTCTCTGTAGAACTTGTCAGATAAACAATCCCGTCTTTTACTGTAAAATATAATTGATCAAGATATCCGTTGCTTTTACCTTCTTTGAAAGTGTAGACATCTCCGTTTTTTGTAAACTTTTTAGCAAAATCTTTATTGGTCGTCAAAACGTCAAAAACACGTTTCCAATAGCCCTCATTTTCTGTTGCAAAAGCAAATGTAAAGTCAGGAACCATCACGTCTTTGGTCTTTTTCACCTCCTTTTCGTTATAATCATCATCGTAATCGTAGTCGGTGTAATCTACTTTTTTAGATTTCAGTTCATTCAAAACAAAAATACCGTTTCCTGGTGCAATTTTAGCAATAGCTTCTTCATCCAGAACGATTTTCATGGTTTCCATCATCAACTGTAGTTCTTTCTGATATTCCTTCTCTCCGGCGTCTTGGAAAAAGCTGTACATCATATCAAAAGTTTTGTATCCATTGACGTTTATTGCATAATATCCTACACTTTTATCGCTAATTAAAGCGGTCAGTTTTTTGTTTTTCTTGCCTCTGTAAACATCAGAAATACTTTTCTGAATGTCTGAATTTCTATGCTGAAGATTGTTGACCAACCTTACTTTATCTTTGTCGAAATAAAGATTGTATGCAGAATTTGAATTGTACATTTTCTCAAGAAACTTTGTATACCCAACACCTCTGAACATCTTTCCGTATATCCCTTCGTTCATGATTTTTCCGTAATCTGTGTACACAAAAACATCAGAATTAGCATCTCTGAAGTTCAACATTTCCTTCGGAACATCAAGCTCGTAATTTGAACTGAAATATCTATCAAAATTATTTTCTGCAAATTTCTTAACGATTTTAAATTTTTCCGACTGCAGTGAATCCAATTCTTTTTGATAATCTGTATCTAAAGGATAAGCTTCTGCTTCTGCATAATCATCCTGAGAGGCAGGTGGCGCAATTTCATCATAATCTTTCTGATCATCTACCTTAGTTTCTACCTTTTCCGCAGGATATTTGTGATGTTTTTCTAGATATTTAATGTCTTTTTGATATTTCAGAATATCGGCATTGTTTGATTTGATGTTTTCTTTTAAATATTTGATCTCATCTTTCAAATACTGAATTTCTTCTTTATAATCGAAAGGCTTTTCTTCTTCTTCATAAACTGCCGCAGCACTGTCAACAACCGCAACGGCGCTATCAATAACAACAGTAGTGCTGTCTACTGCATTATAATCTGCCCAGGTATCTTTTGACGGTTTGTTATAATTGATCATCGTAAGATAGGCGCGATTTCCGTTCCAGGCTACGAATGTATTGTCGTCAATATCGATGTATGAATAGTTGCTTTTCTTAGAAACCTCCAGCCCTTTTTTCTTGGTTGAATTAATGAATTCCTGAAACTTTTCCTGATTATCGATAATAAAATGCGCATTATAGCTTTGAACAGAATCATTAAAGGTTCCGTAATGATATTGGGTTGCGTCATATTTTATTCCTGTTTTAGAGTAGTCGTTCCATGACGGTTTTTTGTCTTTCCCTTTATCTTTGGTGATTTCCTGCAAAAATGGGTTGAATCTTTCCCAATCGATTTTTTTATTGAGCTGTTTGCCGTTGATTTCCATGTAAAATGCAGTATTCTGCGGAATTTTCATGCTGTTTTGTGCAAAAACAGCAACGAAACCTAAAAGCAAATAAGCTAAAGTCTGTGTTTTTAAAAATAGAGATTTCATATATAATTTGTGGAATTATTGGAATAAAATAGTGTTTTGAATCTGCTTTTTCTGAAGGATAAAATCTAAAATATTGCCCTCAAGCTTCATCGCTTTTTTGTTGGGTGAAAGTTGGTAGGCGTTATTAGACTGAGATTTCACCGTATTTTCAAACTGCAGAACAGAAGTGTATTTAGCATTATTAAAAACTTCTTTGTCGGCAGCGCTCAGTTTATCGTAATCACTTTTGAAGGTGTTGATTTTGTTTCTGGTAAAAGATTTTTTTTGTGGATTGTGATTATAAATATTGGTCGGAATCATTTTGCCTAAAATATTCTTGGCTTTAAGTTGTTCTAAACCTGCGTTGACATTTTCAATTTTCTTGAAATTACAGCTCAGTTTAATGATGTAATTATCAAAATCCATCGAAGTTTTCACGTTGGAAATTCCCGGAACGGTTTTAAAAATTCTCGCCGCTTCATTGATTTTAGCTTCAATTTCAGATTTTTTCGGAACTTTTTTGCCATTGATCGTTTCCATTTTTGAGATGGATGCCAATCGGGTTTTGCTTTTACTGGCATTAAGGATAAGAGAGTACTCACCGCTTCCGTCAGCTTTCACATTGACTTTATCTAAAATATCAAAACAGCTTGTCAGCAATAAAATTGGAAGCAAAAACAGCAACCGTTTGAGGAAAATTTTCATGATTTAGTTTATTTTAAATTCTGCCTTTCAAATAATCTTGCCTTACCTCTTCATCCAATTTTTCAATTGCATATCTGAGGCAGGTTCTTGGCATTTCTTTGTAATATTTGTTTAGATAATCGATTAGCACAGCTTCATTTTTATTTCCCATTTCTCTCAAAAGCCATCCGTTTGCTTTGTGCATCAAGTCGTGTGGATGATGTAAATTTTGGGTTACAAATTCTTTAGTTAATTCAAAAGAACCCTTTTTCACATAATACATCGTTCCTACAACCGCAATTCTTTTATGCCACATTTGATCAGATTTTGAAAGCTCTCTTAATAAGTTTTCTTTCTGATTTTCAAAAGCATACCGACCTAAAATCTTATAACAACTCGTATCCACCAGATCCCAATTGTTGATATGCTGAAGATGATTTAAATAAAATTTAATAACCTCGTCTTTTACAGCTTGGTCTTTTGTTTTTTCAAATTTAGAAATCAGCATCAGCAGAGCCGTCAATCTGTGTTCGTGATAAGGTGAAGAAAGCAATTCGCTTAATTCTTTTAAATTAATTTTTGAATAAAATTCTTTGGCGACAGACCTTTGATCAGGAACTGTTACACCTAAAAATAAATCTCCTTCACCATATTCTCCTTTTCCTGTCTTAAAAAACTTAGGAAAAAAAGCCGCTTTCTCCGGAATGGATAAAACAGCTAGTGATTCTTTGATTTCTTTAAGTATTTTACTCATTGATTAACAGCTAATTAACGACCTTCTTCTAAAGCAATACTTTCCAACTCTTTTTCTTCATCAGCAATCCTTTTTGGATTGGCAACTTTTGCAATCGTAAGTCCTTGAACAATAATAGAAAATACAACCACACAATAAGTAATACTTAAAATAGCATTACTGTATTCGTTTTTCGGGATAGACATAGCCAAAGCAATGGAAACACCACCACGGATTCCTCCCCAAAAAAGAACTTTTATGGTTTGAGGACTAAACCTCGTTCTGAATGACATGAATTTTGTAGGTCCCCAAATCGAAATAAATCTTGCAATCAAAACCACAGCAATCGCCAGTAATCCCGGAATGACGTAATGGTTTAAATCTTTAATCATCAATAATTCGAAACCGATAAAAAGAAATAAGACAGCATTGAGAATTTCATCAATAAGTTCCCAAAATTTAATCAGATAATCCTGAGTGACCGATTTCATTTTAAATTTAACATTGAAATTACCCATGAATAATCCTGCCGCAACCATCGTCAACGGACCAGAAACGTGCATCTGTCTTGCTACGAGATAACCGCCCATTACAACAGCCAATGTCACCAAAACTGAAATTATATAATCATCCACTTCACGCATCAATCTTGAAGTTATCCAACCCAAAAGAACACCCAAAAGCAATCCTCCGCCGGCTTCTTTCATCAATAATATCATAATATTTTCTACGCCCAAATCAACTTCTCTCCCAATTGCAAGCTGTAATACCACTGTGAAAACCACAACCGCCATACCGTCGTTGAACAATGATTCTCCTGCAATTTTTGTTTCTAATGATTTAGAAATATTAGCCTGTTTTAAAACACTTAAAACCGCAACCGGATCTGTAGGAGAAATCAATGCTCCAAAAACCAAACAGTAAATAAAAGGAATCTTTAAACCAACTAAAGGCAACAAATAGAACATTCCAAAACCTACGATAAAGGTGGAAATGATGACACCTGCCGTAGAAAATATGAGGACGGGACGGAACTGTTCCTTTAAATCATTAATATTAATATGAATTCCTCCTGCGAAAAGAAGGAAATTCAGCATTGCTCCCATTAGAACTTCGGTGAAGTCTATACTGTTCATCAAACTACTCAAATGTCCGAATGTTTTTGGAAAAGAATTTTCACCAAATAAAACCAGAATGATAGATATCACGATGGCAATGACCATAATCCCGATGGTGCTAGGAAGTTTTAAAAATCTGTAGTTGATATATGCAAAAATAGATGCTAATACGATGAGCGCTGAAAATGAATAATATAATTCCAATGAATTTTTTTTAAAAAATTAAGTCTAAATAAAGTACCTTGATATAAATTTTGATGTCTCCTTTTTCCCAAACGTCAACCACGCCATCTTGCAAAGTTTTAGAACCTCTTGTGTAATCCTGACCAATATTCATCACATTGAGGAAGATATATTCGTCCCCCACACTGTTCACTTTAAATGCGGTTTTCTCAGATTTTCCGTCTCCGGAACTTTTGATAGCATCGGTAAGAAGCCTTAACTGGGAAATATGATGCGAAAAATTGCTTACATCTTTCTTCTGGTCATAAGAACGAAGCAGAATGAGAATGATATCGAGATTGGTAGGATCTTTTGCATAAAGAATTTTCCCAAGCCTGATGCATTCTTCAAAATTACCGCTTTTAAAAGCTTCCGCTAAACCTTTGAACTCGTCTCCCATCTGGGAAACTTTATCTTTTCTGAAATTTCTGCCGTAATATAAATGCTGTGCTTCTATACTGTCGAGAGATTTCGGAAGACCTTTAAATTTAAAAATAAGCCTTTCGTAATTATAAGGCGACTTTGAATTATTGAGATTCTTCTCAATAATTTTCATATCGAGTTTTGTCTTTTGGCTAAACCCAAAAAACGGAAGAACAAGGAGAAAGAATATGATTCTGTAATTCATTAATCTTCTTTTTCTGATGCTTCGTCTTCGTCGTTATCAAAATATTCGAAAAGGAAATCGTTGTATGGGAATCTTGAAATATGAATTTTCATCACCTCATCATAGATTAGTCTTTTCATTTCCGGGAAATTTTCTTTCGTCAAAGCGGAAATAAAAACTGCAGGATGCTTAGATTTATTCATCCACGTTCTTTTCCATTCTTCCAAAGAAACATTTTTGTTTGAACCCGGTGTAAGATCGTCCTCGTCTTTTTTCTCATAACTGAAATCATCAATTTTGTTGAAAACCATGATCATTGGTTTCTGATGTGCATTGATTTCCATTAAAATCTGATTCACAGATTCTATATGATCTTCAAAACTTTCGTGAGAAATATCAACCACATGAATCAACAAGTCAGCTTCTCTTACCTCATCCAAAGTAGATTTAAACGATTCTACCAATTGAGTCGGTAATTTTCTGATGAAACCTACGGTATCTGTCAAAAGGAAAGGTAAATTTCCGATAACCACTTTTCTTACCGTAGTATCAAGCGTTGCAAAAAGTTTATTTTCAGCAAAAACATCAGATTTAGAAATCGCATTCATCAAAGTAGATTTTCCGACGTTGGTATAACCCACTAAAGCTGCACGAACCACTTTCCCTCTGTTGTTACGCTGAGTTGCCATTTGTTTGTCAATGACTTTCAGTTTATCTTTTAATAATGATATTCTGTCACGAATGATCCTTCTATCGGTTTCAATCTCTGTTTCACCGGGACCACGCATCCCGATCCCCCCTTTTTGTTTATCTAAGTGAGACCACATTTTGCTTAATCTAGGTAGCAAATATTGGTATTGCGCCAATTCAACCTGAGTTCTTGCATAAGAAGTCTGGGCTCTCTGTGCAAAAATATCAAGGATAAGATTGGTTCTGTCGAGGATTTTTACTTCAATTTCTTTTTCAAGATTTTTAAGCTGAGAAGGTGACAATTCATCATCAAAAATGATGGTTCCTATCTCGTTTTCTTTTACATATTCTTTTATTTCCTGAGCTTTTCCGCTTCCTACAAAAGTTTTGGGATCTGGCTGAGTTAAATTCTGAGTAAAGCGTCTGTCTATCGTAGCGCCTGCCGTTAGAGCCAAAAACTCCAGCTCATCCATATATTCCTGTAACTTATCAGCATCTTGATTCTGTGTGACAACGCCCACCAAAACTGCCTTTTCGTAATTATGTTGTTTCTTTTCTAACATTAAATTCTGTATAATTTATAAGATTTACAAGATAACATTTTTAATTAATAAATGCAAACTAAGTATTTAAACACGGTGTTTTTCCCTTTTAAATTTTAGTTCTTTTCCTCTGGTTTACAGATATCACCTGCACCTACCTTTACACCGTAAAAAATTCAAATACAGACAATAACCTCAAACAAATTATTAATCTGAAAATTTTATATTAACATGAAAAGAACTTCTATTTATGGCTTCTTTTTGATTCTCTGTACAACATTACCATTCAATGCGCAAAAGGCAATTCTCGCAACAGGATCAAATGCAACCGGGAGCAACGGCTCAGCTTCTTACAGTGTCGGACAGATTGATTATTCCAATAAGGGAACTAATAATCAAATCATGGAAGGCGTACAGCAAGCGTACGAAATTACAACTCTTTCTACTACAGAAACTGTCGGCACAGACCAGAAAGAAATTCTATTATACCCAAATCCTTTTAAAGATTTTATTTTCCTGGATTTCGCTACAAATGACTACCGAAATTCTGATTATGAATTATTCGATTCTTCAGGAAAACTTGTGAAAAAAGACAAAATAAAAGAATCAAAATCAGAATTTAATTTTTCAGACATTCCTTCTGCGATGTACATTATCAGAATCAATCAGAATGGGAAAAACATTAAAACATTCAAAATCATTAAAAAATAACCACCATGAAAAGAATTTTACTAACAGTCGGAATTTTACTAGGCTGTCATTTAGTTTCAGCCCAAGCTCCGGAAAAAATGAGTTATCAGGCCGTAATGAGAAACACAACAGGACAATTATTGACCAATCAAAACATCGGAGTAAAAGTTAGCGTTTTGCAAGGCTCCCCAGCAGGAACAGTTGTCTACTCTGAAAGATTAACTGGAACAACAAACGTTAATGGACTTATAAGTCTGGAAATCGGAACAGGAACTGTACTTTCGGGAACTTTTGCCGGAATCAACTGGCCGTCTGGTAATTATTATTTAAAAACAGAAACAGACCCTACAGGCGGAACATCTTATACAATTACAGGAACAAGTCAGTTATTAAGCGTGCCTTACGCAATGTATGCAAAAACGTCAGGAAGCTCAGGAGGAAGTTTTGCGATACCTTTCGCAGCAACAGCCAATAATGCGGCCAACTTATTTGCAATTACCAACGACGGTGACGGAACTTCAATTGATGGAACCAGCAACAGCGTGACATCAAGTATAGCCGCCGTGAGAGGAACTATAAATAATGTAGCACCAGGAGGATTTTCATCTGCCGTTCGAGGAATCAATAATGGAACAGGAGGTTTAGGAATTGGTGTTTGGGGCTCACAGGCAGGAAGCGGATGGGGAGTTTACGGCAATACTCCTGGTGGAATAGGAGTTTATGGAAATGCTTCAGGCTCTGGATATGGTGTCTATGCTAACAGCAACACAGGAACAGGTCTTAACGCAACCAGTACTACAGGACCAGCTGCCAATCTTTCAATTACAAACAATGCCAACAACAGTACAGTGCTTACTGCAAACACTTCAGGAAGCGGAACAGTAATTGACGTTACAACATCAGGATCCGGAGTTGGTGTAAAAAGTACTACAGGAAACGGTTTTGCCATTCATGGGATTACAAGCCAACAAAGTTCTGCAGGAGTAATTGCAGACAATAACGGAAGCGGAGAAGCCGTAGTCGGGAGAAACACCAGTGATATTGCAGGAGCTGTAGTAGGAAGAAATGACGGCGGAGCCTATGGCGTTCATGGTTTTATTGCCAACAACACTACAGGAACAGGAATTGGTGTTTATGGAAGAGTTGGTGTAAGCGGAAGTACAGGGAGAGCTGGAAGATTCCAAAATTTTAATACAGCAAACGACAAAAATACTCTTGAAGTTGAATCTAACAGCACAGGAAACATTCCTGATAATACTTTAGGAAATGTTTCATCTTTTCTTGCCAGTAACACAAACAGTGTAAGTGCAGCAGTACGTGGCGAAGTAAAAACCATCTTCGGAAACTTTGGAGCAGCAGGTATTTTTGGAGTATCATCTGGAACAGGAGGTTTTGGCGGATTATTTTATTCTTCAAACATCAACGGAAATGGTCGTGCTTTAGTTGCCTTAAATGATGGAAATGGCGACGCAATCGTTGCAAACGTGGGTAAAGACGGCGACGCAATCGAAGCAAATGTTGACGGAACCGGACGTGCAATTTACGGTTGGGTTCCTACGTTCAGTACGGGTAAAGCGGCAGAATTTAAAAATTTTAATACTGCGAATACTTCAACAGCACTTAGTGCTACAACAGTGGGAAATGGTATCGCAGGAGATTTCTTCGTAGATAATACAAACGGAACTTCTCCGGCAGTGAAAGGAAAAGTAAATTCTCAGTTCGCCAACTTCGGAACAGCAGGGGTTTATGGTGAATCTGCAGGAACAGGTGGTTTCGCAGGTTTATTTTATGCAAGTAACGCTTCTGGAAACGGACCCGCACTAATTGCTCTTGCCAACGGAAACGGAAACGGTATCACAGCGAATGCCAAAAATTCCGGTGACGGTGTAGAAGCAACAGTAGACGGTACCGGTTCGGCTATTTATGGATGGGTTCCGAATTTTGGAACAGGTAGAGCCGGATATTTCAGAAACTTCAATACAGCAAACTCTCAGGCAGTTTTATCTGTTACCAATGCAGGAACAGGAACAGGAGTTTTTGTGAATCACACCGGAGCATCCGGAAACATTGCCGTTCTCCAAAGCGCAGGTGCAAATGTTGCCAGAATAAACAAAACTGGCACAGCTTTCTTTAATGGAGGAACTCAAAACAGTGGTGCAGATTTAGCAGAAGCATTCGATGTAGAAGGAAATACTTCAGATTATGAGCCAGGAGATATTCTTGTAATTTCAACAGACACAGACAGAACTGTAGAAAAATCTTCAAAACCATATTCCACTTTGGTTGCTGGAGTATATGCTACAAAACCTGGTGTTCTTTTAACAGAAGAAAATATTGATTCTGAACTGATCGGCAAAGTTCCGATGGGGGTTGTAGGGGTAATTCCTACTAAAGTTTGCCTTGAAGGAGGAAAAATAAAAAGAGGTGATCTTTTGGTAACCTCATCAAAATCCGGAGTTGCCATGAAAGCCAATCCTAAAAAAGTAAGAATAGGACAGGTCATCGGAAAAGCACTTCAGGACTATGCCCAAAACTCAATCGGAAAAATAAAAGTATTAGTTAACATCAAATAAAACGACCATGAAATCATTATATATCATTCCATTTTTACTGCTGAGCGTAACTTTTTATGCACAAGAAAATAAATCCTTAGAACCTCAGGATCAGGAAAAAGTTCTAAAAGATGCAAAAGCATTTGAGCAGAAAATGCAAAAAGAAAGCGAGCTTACTTCTCCTAAAAAAGACAAGCAAACGACTTTAGCTTCAGAACAAGGTCTTGAAGTAAAAGAACAAAGCGAAAAAGTTCAAAGCCAAAACAATAATCAAGGGAAATTATTACCCAATACTGCAAGTTTTGAAGAGATTTTAGCATCAATCCCGGGTAGACAAGATACCCACAAGGCAAAAGTTTCTACAAATAATTCTAAAGTTCAGGGGTTACAAAACACCTCAACTTTAGAAGAAATCAAAAAAACGATTCCAAAAAACTAAACTAATAACTATTGATACCAAAAGAAGTCCGCATTCATGTGGGCTTCTTTATTTTTATCTAAAATTTAATCCCAATCTGCTGCGATAAATTTCATCTCATTGCCGTTTTTATCAGAAAGCGTTAATCGATGTCCTTCAATTTTATAATGGGCCATTTTTCCGAATTTCTTCAGAAAAGCATTTTCAAGATTCATATTTTGACAAGCCATTTCGGTACTGCCAAGATTTGAGATTTTCAGCTTTCCATTATTTTTAAATTCAGTTGTGAAAAATATTTTATTGCAACCCATTGTGGCACTTCCCTTCACTTCAGTATTTATTTTTTCACCTGTTAAATTAATTCCAGCCTTATTTTCAATCAACTCCTGTTTGGGAAACTGATCGAATGCAACCAACATCCATTCTCTTTGGTAATGGGAATTATTTGACTTCGCAGCTGAGCAATTTAAGACTAAACTGAAAAGAAAAAGGGCAAAAAGAACTAACAAAATGTTTTTCATACCACCCTCGAACCCATTTTCGTACCAATTACGGATAGGTTATCGTAAAAATTAGTAAATTAGCCCCAAATAAATTATTTTATAAAATGAAAAGAATATTTTTACTATTCACTTTCTTACTTGGTTTTGTTCAAATGAGAGCAGACGAAGGGATGTGGCTGTTGATGCTCATCAAAAGACTAAACGGTGTTGATATGCAGAAAGAAGGTCTGCACCTTACTCCTGAAGAGATTTATTCTGTGAACAATTCGAGCCTTAAAGATGCTATCGTAAGCTTTGGTGGGTTTTGTACAGGAGAAATTGTTTCAGACAAAGGTCTAATTTTTACTAATCACCACTGTGGTTACGGGGCAGTTGCAGCAGCTTCTACTCCATCAAAAGATTATCTGAAGAATGGTTTCTGGGCAATGAACCAGAAAGACGAGTTCAACTCTAAAGATCTTTATGTAAGATTTTTGGTAAGAATGGATGATGCTACACAGAGAATCAATTCTAAATTGAATAACGGCATGACTGCAGCTGAAAGAAAGGCTGTAATTGATGCTGAAACAAAAGCAATTCAGACAGAAAATTCTGAAAACGGAAAATACACTGTTGTCGTAAGAGATTTCTTCAACGGAAACGAATTTTATTTCTTCGTTTATCAGGATTATAAAGATATCAGATTAGTAGGTGCACCGCCATCTGCAATCGGAAAATATGGTGGAGATACAGACAACTGGGAATGGCCAAGACACACAGGAGATTTTACAGTTTTCAGAGTGTATGCTGATGCTGCAGGAAATCCTTCAGAATTTAAACCAACCAACGTTCCTTTGAAGCCTAAGCATTTTTTACCGGTTTCTCTTAAAGGAATTAAGCCTGGAGATTTCTCAATGATCCTAGGTTACCCGGGAAGAACAAACCGTTATTTGACTTCTTACGGAATCAATCAAATGGTATCTAAAGACTATCCAGCTTGGGTAGAAACTTCAAAATTGGCAATGGATGTCATGAAGAAGTACATGGATAAAGATAAAACAACTCAGTTGGGTTATGCTTCTCAGTATGCTTCTGTAGCCAACTATTGGAAAAACAGACAAGGAACCATCGATGCCGTTATCAAAAACGGAACTATTTCTGACAAACAGAACATCGAAAAAACCTTCAGAGAATGGTCTGTACAGCCAGGTAATGAAATGTACGATGGCGTTTTAGACCAAATTGCTACTTACTATAAGCAAGTTACTGACAGAAACGTAGAAAGAAATTACGCTTCTCTTTTAACAAGAAATGCTAAATATATTGCTCTTGCTTACCAAATGGCACCTACTTTAGATGCTTACGCAAAACAAGATATGGCTGGAAGACTGGCTATGAAACCTAAGGTTGAAGCAGCTATTAAAGATGCTTATGACAACATCAATACTGAGTTGGAAGGCGAAATGCTAAACTCATTGGTCAACCTTTACAAAACAAAAGTAAAAGCTGATGTTGCATCGCCGACGATTATGGCTTTAGATGCTAACACATTGTCGAATGTTGCATTCTCTTCAATATTTGCCAACAAAACGTCTGTAACGAATTTTGTTTTGAACCCGGATCGTTTGAAATTAGATGCAGATCCTCTTTTGAAAATTGCAAAAGGTATCGCTGATGACCAAAGGATTTCTGGTGAAAGATTTGTAAAAGTTGATGACAATTTTGCTAAAAACAACCGTCTATTCTTAGCTGGTTTGATGAAAGCAATGCCTGAGAAAAAATTCTATCCGGATGCTAACTCTACCATGAGATTAACCTACGGAACGATTGATACATTACCAATCAGAGACGACAGAAACTATTTCGGAGTTACTGATAACTACTATACAACAATGGAAGGTTTAGTAGGTAAATACAAAGCTGGTGACGAAGAATTTGATCTTCCACAGAGAGTGATTGCACTTCAAAATGCTAAAGATTACGGTCAATATGCTGATAAAGCAGGTTACCTTCCGGTAAACTTCTTGTCAAACAATGATATTACAGGGGGTAACTCTGGTTCTCCGGTAATTGATGGTGACGGAAACCTTATCGGTATCGCATTCGACGGAAACAGCGAAGCACTAAGTGGTGACATTGTTTTTGAAGACAAATGGCAGAAAACAATCAGTGTAGACATCCGTTTTGTTCTTTGGACAATCGACAAATATGCTGGTGCAAGAAGAATTGTAGATGAGTTGAAATTGGTAAGAGATGAAAATACTCCAGCTGATACTGGTGCATCTAAAATCAAGAATGTTCCTGCAAAAAAGAAAAAGAAATAGTTTTTTCTAAATGATATTTAAAAGCCGTGGAATTTATTTCACGGCTTTTTTTATTATAAAATGCCCCTGAATTATAATTCAGGGGCATAATTACAATGATTTTTTTTGTCCTAGTATAGCTTTATATGTTATTGTTTAATAATTTTAACAACAGCTTCAGAATCATTAACTCTGACTAAATAAGCTCCAGAAACTAAAGAAGAAACATTAGTCTGCTTATTTTCAAACTTACCTGTTTTCACAAGCTGTCCTGACATATTATAAATTTGATAGTAATAGTCTTTATCGCTATTTGCACCGATAAATAATGTATTATTTACAGGATTTGGGGAAAAAAAGTTTTATCATTCTTCACTTTTTGTTCAATTCTATTTTGGCAAAAACATTGATTGCTTGTTTGCCAGAAGCATCGGGAATCAATCAATTTTTAATCTGTACGATACGTATTTTGATTAACAATTGTTTTGGAATAGCAAAAAATAATCCGCCTCAATAATCAATTGAGACGGATTAAAATCATTGTAAAAAATTAGTTTTTAATAATTTTTTTGGTAGTGGTTTTTTTTTCAGATATATCTATCAATTTAATAATATACACACCTTGCAGAAGATGGGAAAGATTCACTTTTTTATTGATAAACTTACCCGAGCCAATTAAAGCCCCCCTCATATCATAAAGTAAATAGCTAATTTCTTTATTGGCTGTAATATGTAATTCATCTTTAAAAGGGATTGGGAAAAGTTTTTCTTCTGATTCTACAGTTGGTCCTGCAACTTCTCTTAATAGCTCTGTATTTGGTGAATGTTGTTTTGCAATAACCGTACTTGCTGTAGGATCTATTTTTACGCAACGCACGTTCATGGCAATATATGGATCGTTTGCTACTTTTGTCTGTAATTGCAAGGTTCTATTCATAAACAAAGCATTAGCCCCACCTAGGTATGTTTCATTTAAACTAGAAGTCCAAAGCCCAGCATAACCATATGCTAATGCAAAGTTGCCCAAATCTGTTTCAAAAGCACCTCTAATACCAGTATAAGGTATATTTCCAATTTTAAAATCTTCTGACGGAACACCAAAGGAAATTCCATACCTTATATAATTTCCATTAATAGGAATGGCATCTTTTATAGCAACTCCTGGATAAGGTCCACCATTTTGTTTTATACTTTGTTTATTAGATTCAAAAATGCCATAGCTATAATACTTATAGATACTCTCAGAGCCTGTATTATAACCACCAAAATACCATGGAGAGTCTCCTTTGATTCCATTTCCATCATATCGTGCATTAGGAACTCCGCTATCAGGCACTCTCCATCCGCAAGGGCACGGATCGAAAGGAGATTTAGAATCGGCATGTCCCCATCTGTTTGGCATCGCATTGGGTTCATCTAAAAGCCAATCCTGAAATACCCCAGCGTTTTTTATATTTTGATGAAAAAAAGTAAAGGGCTTTTCTATTGATTTTCTAAGATGGTTTCGAATCTTTGTTTGTTTAGTATCAGAAGGGGAATCATATGTTGTGATACCAGCACTTGCATCATTATACAACTTTGCATACGTACTTTTATAAGAGTTTCCAGTAACGGGTGTTGTATTAAAAGACGAAGCAGATAAATTACCTTGAGCATCTGGCCCCAAAGATGATATATAAACATTCTGAGCAACGCCAGGAGATACATTTATATTTCCAATATTATAGCCTGGCGATACAAAGGTAGGAATCGGGTCTTTTCGCCCCCATTGGTATTGTAACCCTCCAGAATTTTTCACAAGTTCTAATTCTGAAGATGATGGAAAATAATTACCATTACTATCTGGTGTAGGAGTTGGCAAAGCATCAATAGCTCCTAGATTTCTATCCATAAAGATATTGGTTTGTGCTCTTCCCCCAGAATTGGTAAAGCCAACATAATTTATTACATCCCCTTGTAGTATGCCATCTGTTTCTAATATATCATCTTTTTCGGTTTTGTAAGTGATTGCATTAGCAGTAGGATCACTGTTAGAAACCCAAACATGCCAACTCCACAAAACAGGATTATTGATGCTACCATTATGTAAAGAGATAATGGCATTTCCAGATTTTCCTCCACCTACTGTCACATTAATCATAGTATTATCAAGATCTGCAACACTCAATGGTTGGTTGCTTAATTTAACATTGGTGATTAAGCCTGGATCTGTTGTCCAGTACACATTCACTTTTAAATTATCAAATGCTGGTAATTGATGATCCGACAAGTAATTATTATATACAGCAAAGGCTTTATTAATAGGAATACCATCAACAAAATTATTCGGAGATATTTCTGTTTTTACAATTTGCTCTGATGTAGATTTCACTAATACATAAGAGTTGGGATTTGATAATCCGTTAGAATAAATACCTGGTGTGCTGGGAGAGATAGGGAGATATTCTGTAGGGAAATCAAAAGACGAAGAAGTTGAAGGATTAATTGTATTATCCGCATAGGGATCCTGCATGCATCTACAAGCATTCATAGCTTGTGATTCGTTAACTTCACTTGTAGTAAAATTAATACTATAATTACCTATCATATTAGAATAGTTGGCAGCATCTGGACGTGCTGGGTTTCCAGGATCTGGGGTAAACACCATTTGATTTGGCATGAAATTCATATTACCTGTGCTGCCACTATCATTGCCTATTGTGGCTGTCCATAGAAAAGTTTGATGTGTATCTGAAAAATAAGGTATAAATCCAACAGTACCTCTTACTCCGTATCTCCCGGTTCCCACCATAAAACCCATATTAGAAGAACCTCCATCGTTAGGATTACCAATATTTGATAAATCAAAGCCAATATGCGGATATGCTTTAATACCATTATATATTTTATCATTACCTCCATTCAGAGTCGAAAGTCCTTTTGGTTTAAAATTAATAGCTTTAATGGCGCCAGCAGTCAGTATTGTACTACCAGTGGCCGTAATATTCTGCCCAAAAGGATAAAAGTTGATAGGTAAAACTGTTCTACTGGAAAGTACAGACGGGATTCTCCATTTATTAGGACATGGATCAAAGGAAGACTTTGGAAGATAGCCTTTAACACGAGAATATAAATCACCATTTGGATCATATTCTCCTTTTGAGTTATCAGACCATAGATTATCGTACGAATTGCCTGCAAACCAAGTTTTTATACTACTACTTCCATTATAGATAGGCTTCAATGGATTGTTAACAGATTGGCTGATATTATTTTTAACTCCAGCAACCGTAGGGATAAAATATCCTGCTCCATTAGCATACTCGAAAATTTTTAAACTGGTAGGAGAAGTCTTATTTTGTTTGTAACTAGCATCTTTTGATCTTACTACGCCCACCTCTCCTATTACGTCATAAAAGGTTCCATCTTTATAAACCAGCGGTGGCATCGGATCTTTTCTGCCCCATTGGTACATTAAACCTCCTGATTTATTACCTTTAAGACTTGGGGTATAAACTCCGTTTTTTAAAACAAAACCAGTATCGGTTGCACCCATATTTCTATCCATATATTTAGGGGTAAATATTTTACTAGTCGTAGCATTATAATAATTATTTACGCTGTCCCCATTAATGAACTCTAATCCTCTACCAGCAGAATGACCAAAAGAAGGGCCATTACTTGGGTCGTCTGTTACCCAGACATGCCCACTCCAAACAATAGGATCGGTGGTGTTACCATTTGACCCCATGTGCAAAGCCACTACAGCATTACCATAGCCTTTAGATTTATCAATTGGGACTTGTATTTTTGTTTCCTCGTTATTGTTGGCATCCGATAAAACCAAAGAATAATTTGCACCAGTACTTTTTATCAATCCTGGTACATCTTGCCAATACACAGTGGCTGACATTATCCCGCTAAGCGTTTGGTTATTAAGCTTGGAATTATTTTTCCACATGACAAAAGCCTTTTTTACGGGAATATAAAGACCGTCTACCTCAGTATTATTTTGGTCTTTCCCTGTAAAAATATAAGAGTTAGGTGCTAAAGTCCAATCTCTGCAGTCTACGGAATTAATAACTGCTGATGCAGAAGATGTACAACCATTTGTATTCTTTACCATAATGGTATAAGTCCCAGTTGCAAGACCCGCTTTAACATTAGAAGCCTGGTAAGTCACTCCTCCATCAAAACTGTACTCTACTTCTGAAGCAGGAGAAGTTATGGTAATGCTGCCTGTATTGACAGGGCATGCGGGTTGTGCAATGGTAAATACAGGTGTATTTAGAACAGCAGGAGCTTGATTTATAGTAACACTTGTTGCATCTGAAACAGCACCCTGTATACTTTTCACTCTCACCAAATAAGTTCCCGAAATAAGACCTGAAACAGAATTAGTTGATTGGAAAGTTACTCCATTATCAAAACTGTAAGTTACTCCTGTAATTGGAGAAGTAACGGTGATAGAACCAGTAGAAAGATTACAAGTGGGCTGTGTGACAGCAGCTATTGGAGCATTAAGCTGAGTTGTCTGGATATAACTATTTATCTTTAGTGAAGATAATAATTCGCTACCGTAATCTGCTAAAAGCTCTGTGTAATGATTTCCTGCGGTAGAAAAGGTAACACTTGGGTTGTTTTGTGTAGACGTCAAAATATTTGAACCATCCTCAAAACCCCATAAAACAGAAGAAGGTGTTCCTTGCGAAAGATTAGTAAATTGAACCGCACTTCCCACATTAGTGGTAGTAGGAGTTGCATAGAACTCTGCAATAGGAGATATAATAATTGTATTCCCAAAATTAACATTTGCGTTTACATCTGTAGCCTCTGTTACCGAGCTATTATTATCATAAACCTTTACCTTCAAACGATAACTCCCCGGCTCAAGATGCAAGTCGCTCACTAAAGCATTTCCAGAATTGTACCAGCCTGTCCCAGTTGTTTGAGTAATTAGGGTTTCATTTTCTGTACCATCTGTATTTTCTTTCAATAAATATGTCCATCCTTTAACAAAGGATAAACTTCTTAAATTAAGTTTAGCGTCTAAAACATTTGCTGGAACAACAAATGTTTTACTTGTATAAGTGTAATATCCCGTTCCAATGTCGTTACCTGTAATCCAAACACTATTTTTAACACCAGTAATTATTTGGGCATAGCTCCATTGTCCATACGTACTTCTTGTGAAAGGTATAACAATAGTTCCATTAGGAAGTTCACATTTCCAGTCATAATCTGTAGTCCCAATTGCCATAAGAGTTCCGTCATCATTCCTTCCTGTACTAAGGTCAATAATATTGCCTTGGGTTACTTTAATTGTTCTAGTAGAAACTGAGCTTCCAGAAGCATTGCTTACCGTTAATTTTACAGTAAAAACTCCAGTTCCGGTGTATGAAACACTAGGATTAGGACTAGTAGACGTAGCAGGACTCCCACCAACAAATTCCCAATTAAAAGAAGTCGGATTTCCCGTACTTTCGCTTGAGAAATTTACCGTATTTGATCCAGAAACGGCAGCGGCAAATTTCGATAACGGACTTTGCGCATTGACAAGCATTGCACAAAATAAAATAAAAAGTAAAGTGATTTTTTTCATCTGTAAAAAGATATAAGTAATCTCCTACTCTATTGAAGGCTTTTCGGATAACGCCTTTTTATTGTTTTCAAGAAACAAAAATAAGACGGCCATCATTTTTTAAGAAGGTATAGATGCGCTTTTTTATAAAAAAGAGTAGGTTACAAGAAGTGTAAGATCATCATTTTAAACTACTTATATTAAAATTCTCTAAATAGTTTGAAAAATTCATACCCATGTGTTTTTTGAAAACTTTTGTGAAAGATGATGCACTTTTATATCCTATATGTTCTGAAATTGCCTGTACGGTATATTTATGATATATTTTCTCGTTATCTAAAAGTTTCAGCAAATACTCTATTCTTTTTTCTTGTAGATATGTACTAAATCCCTTCTCTAGATAATCATTAAAAAAAGCTGAAAGGTATGCTGTGTTTGTTCCTAATTTTTTTGCCAGATAGGAAAGCTTAAAATTAGGGTTGAGAAATTCTTTATTTCTTTCTATTTTTAACAGTTTTTCTTGTATCTCCTCAAAACCCTCAATATCTGTCAAATATTTTGATTTTTGTTGGGGTTCTTCTACTATTTTCAAATTGAATTCAATCTTTCTGATCTCAATCTGTTCTTCAAGAGATTTTATAATTTTTTTATTAGAAACTAATTTTTTTATTAGATCTAAATTATAAATTCGGATAATAGCATATATGATAAAAATTAAAACGAGACCTGCTATGAAAAGAAAAACCATCCAATTCTTCCTCGAATTGATGATCTGTTGAGCTTTTTCATTTGATTCCTCAATATTAAAAAGACTCATCACTTCATGAGCTTTTTCTTTGTTGGATTCTAATTTTTGTATTTCATTCAAATATAGCCTTGCATAATACAATGCTTTTTTATCTTCGCCTTTCTGTTGATAGGCATCCATATAAGCACTCAAACCTGCTATGTAAAACTGTTCGGTTCCTGATTTTACAGTATATGCAGAATCTAATTTGATCAAATATTTTAATGACAGATTGGTTTTTTTAAGCTTCAGATAATTTTCTGCCAATCCAATACAATATGATTGATAAGTAAATGAATTCTCTCGCACGATAGGATGATCAAAATATGCTCTATAATATGATACAGCCTTAGAATAGTTTTTTTTGTAATATTCAGTTTTAGCCAATCTCGAATTGTATAATGCAGAATTATATGAATTATTTTTATTAAACTTATTCCCATTAACAAACGCCATTCTATAATGCTTATTGGCAGAATCTAACAAGTTTTTGTTTTGTATCTTCTTGTACTTCTGTACAAAAGCATCTCCAATAAAGGTGTAAATATTTGCAGTTCTACTTAAATAATCCGGATGATCTGGTCGAGTTTTTCGTAAACTCAGTTCAAAATTCTCTATTGCACTGCTATAGTGTTGCATGTCATATTGATTAATAGCAAAAAACGAAAGAAATTCAGAATATTCAATTTCTTTTTTATGAGTTAATACAATTTTAAGGGCTTTATCGTATTCTGCTTTTCTTCTGTAAATATAAAATAACCTCGTTGCAGACATTTTCACAATACTTCTATAGCAGTCAGGATCCATTTTAGATTTATTGGTTTCTGCTTTTTCTATACATTCTAAGGATTTATTTTCAGCTTTATTGAGATCATTTTTTAATAAATAATAGATTGATGCATCATAATGTACTGCTAATGTTTGCATACATATATTATTCGATTGTTTTAGAATCGTATTAAGAGAATCTATTTTTATCATTTGTTTCTAAATGCAGTGTTTTCAGAATTTGATTCACAGTTTTATTATATTCTGAATGATATTTTTGAGAATATAAAGTTGTGATGAAAAGAAAGAAAAACAGGCAAGAAAATTTAAACACCCAATTTTGAGGAATATTCATGCTATTAGGTTTTGAGTTTTGAGGATTATGTTATTTAAAACCATTGAGTTTAATTTCATACATTCCAAAACTCCCGATCCAGACTTCTGTACTGTATCGCTTCAGAAATATGATGCGACAAAATATTTTCAGATTCTTCCAAATCGGCGATTGTTCTTGCTACTTTTAAAATTCTGTCGTAGGCTCTTGCGGAAAGATTCAGTTTTTCCATCGCCATTTTGATGAGGTTAAAAGACGCATCATCCAATTCACAAAATTTCTCCAATTCACGAGAGCCAATTTGAGCGTTATAACTGATTGACAAATCTTTATACCTTTCATTCTGAATCTCACGGGCAATCAAAACACGTTTTCTGATGTCTTCACTTTTCTCGCCTTTTCTTTTTGCTGCCAATTGTTCAAATTCAACTTTCTGAACCTCAACATGGATATCAATACGGTCTAAAAGCGGCCCCGAAAGCTTATTCATATACCTTTGCATTTCAAAAACCGAAGACGTATTATTTGGGTCATCGGGAAAATATCCGCTCGGACTTGGATTCATCGATGCCACCAACATAAAACTTGAAGGATAATTGATCGTAAATTTTGCTCTGGAGATAGTTACTTCCCTATCTTCCAAAGGCTGGCGCATGACTTCCAAAACAGTTCGTTTGAATTCAGGCATTTCATCCAAAAATAAAACACCATTGTGAGCGAGTGAAATTTCTCCAGGTTGAGGATAACTTCCACCCCCAACGAGCGCAACATCCGAGATTGTGTGGTGTGGACTGCGGAATGGCCGAACTGTCATCAAAGACGTTTCCGTTCCCATTTTTCCGGCTACAGAATGAATTTTTGTAGTTTCTAAAGCTTCCTTTAAAGTAAGTGGCGGCAAAATGCTCGGAACTCTTTTCGCCAACATCGTTTTTCCGCTTCCCGGCGGCCCAATGAGAATAATATTATGACCACCGGCAGCGGCTACTTCCATTGCTCTTTTGGCAGTTTCATGACCTTTCACTTCAGAAAAATCAAATGGGAAACTGTTTATTTTATCCTGAAATTCTTTTCGGGTATCTAAAAGTACTTTTTCCAAAGGCTTTCCTTCATTAAAAAAATCAATGACTTCTTTGATATTTTCAACGCCATACACATCCAAATTATTGACGATGGCTGCTTCTCTGGTATTCTGTTTTGGTAAAATAATCCCTTTAAAACCTTCTTCCCGCGCCTGAATGGCGATCGGCAGAACACCTTTTATGGGTTGCAGACTTCCATCGAGTGAAAGCTCACCCATGATGACGTAATCCTGAACATTTTCACCCAAAATCTGATCAGAGGCAATTAAAATTCCGATGGCAATACTTAAATCATAAGCAGCACCTTCTTTCCGCAAATCTGCGGGTGCCATATTAATCGTAATTTTCTTTCCTGGAATTTTATATCCTACGTTTTTCAGTGCAGCAGAAATCCTGTAACTGCTTTCTTTTATAGCATTATCGGGTAAACCAACAAGGTGATAACCCACTCCACCCGTATCAATGTTTACTTCTATTGTGATGGTCTGTGCAGAGACTCCGAAGATGGAACTTCCATAAATTTTAATCAGCATTGCAATGTGTTTTGAGTAAAATTAATATTTTTTTCTGATCAAACAATAAAAAATCGGCACAAAATAATTTGCGCCGACTCCACATTAAAAGCATAAAAAAACTAACTATGATTATCTAATCTTCTATTTCTTAATCATCTTATTTTTATAAATTCTACCATCGGCAGTTTTTGAAACAATCATGTACGTTGCAGGAACCAATGCACTTACATCGATGGCTTTACCTGCCTGATGATCTCGTTTTTGAAGAATCAATTTTCCGGACATATCAATTATTGAAATTTCGCTGTATTTTTTATCCGATTCTTTTCCGATATATAAAAGCTGCGCTGTAGGATTTGGGTAAATACTTAAACTATTTTCTTTCGTTTTAGTTTCTCCGGTAGCCAAGTTACAGAAGCTGTACTCTCCAAAATTTAATTTAATGAAAGCAAAAGAAGCAAGCATTTCACATTGATCAGGGCAATATTCTGTACAGGCATAAAAACCGTACTCCCCAGTTGTTGTTGCAATGTAAGTATCACCCGTTGCTCCTGGTATCGTGCAAGGTTCATTGGGTGACGGAGGATTACTTCCGGGAAGACATCTAAACCACGTATGCGTTCCATATACACCTGGAAATCCGTTATCTAGCTGCACCGATGCACCTGCGCAGACATTGTATTCCCCCGGATTGGTTTCTTCATAAGTTCCCGGCGTGAAATTGGCCATTAAATACGGAAGACCGTAAGCATATCCGTCTGCAAGAATTGGTGTGCTTTCAGCAGTACAGTCATTCTCTGAAACGGCAACTTTAAAGTAATGAAGCATATCCGCAGTTCCATTAATCGTTAATGTCTGAGATGTCGCCCCGGGTATAGCCACCCAAGGATTGGTATTGGGAGTCTGCCAATCCCACTCCTGCCTGTACCATTGGTAACTTTGGAAGGATTGCGTTACAGATAACGTTTCCGACTCTGAGTTACAGAATACGATACTGCCCTGGAACATTGCGTCTAATCTCGGGCTGGTAACGGTAGGGTTGCATTGTGCTTTAAGATTAAAAAAACTTAAAAGTAAAAATGCTAAAAAAGTGATTTTTGTTTTCATAAAAAATTGATTTGGTTGATAATTTTGTATTTAGTCGAGTGCCAACCTTAATCCGAATTTCAGATTAAAATTGAGCGGTTTTTCTTTATAAATGGTGTTTAATGTACTGTTGTCTTTAAAGTGATAACCTAACCCTGGTTCTGCGTAGATTCCCAGCCTATTGGTAACGTTAAGCTGTACTCCGGCGGCGGCATTGACGGAAATTTGTGTAGGCTTGGAGCTTAATTTCTCTTCGGTTTCATCTTTAAATGCATTTTCTACGACGTACTTGGTTTTTAAACTTCCCGAAACTGATTTTTCTATTAAAGTTCCTGCCGTAAGATATCCCGTGAAAGCAGGTTTTTTAATGACATTGTAATTTACCTGCACCGGCACTCCTACATAATGGATGGTCTGATCGCTTTGTATATAATTCGCATCGCTTCCGGAATGCAAATCAGAGGAAAGTTTGGTGTACGTAATTCCGGTACCAATTCCCCATCGTTTTCCAATGTTGTAATACACAGAAACACCGAAAGTCACGGGCATTTTATGTTTTATTTTGGCATCAACTTGTTGATCTTGATTAGCTAAAAGTACCTGAGTGAGCGGATCCAGCTCTGTGCTTGAACTGTGAAAAACATCACTAATGCTCATGTTGCTTCCGTTGAAAGTAGCATATCCCGGAACTTGGCCTGCAGAACCCGAAGAGGCATTTCCTGTAAGAACACTTACCATCCAGGATTTATTTGTTTTAATTTTAGGTAAATCTGGTTTTTTGTCTAACTCGTTTATTGCTAAAAGATGTTCATTTTCTCTAAATTCGTCACTGTTACTTTTTGTGTTATTTTCTTGAGATAAAATTTGATTTTGATTATTGAAATCTAAACTCTTTTTCTGCTCGTCAGCATTAAAAACATGAGCAATATCTCCTTTTAACAAGTCTTTGATGGTTTCTGAAGACCTATTCCCAACCAATTTATCCTTGAAAATTTTGCTAATATGATCATTTTTAAAAATATAATCCTGATTATAAGTATTGCTATTATTAGTTTCTTCAGAAGAAGATTGAGCAATCACCGATTCAGTTTTGGAATCGCCTGAACGCACAATTTTCTTTTCATTCGAATTTTCAAAAAAATGATTGATTCCAAAAAACACAAATGCAAGTACGGCAGCCACACTTACTGCTCTGTAAACAATAGTATTAAGTTTAGGAGCATTATTTTTAATTTGACCTTTAACGTCAGTAGGAACTGCACCAAGAATATGCTCATCTTCATCGAACAATTCAGATCGAATATCATCCCACAACCCTTCCGGAACATTTTCTGTGTGATCTTCCATTTTTCTGCGCAGATCATTTAGCCAATCTTTACTCATAATGCGCTTTTTTTATCATTTTATGTTCATTCACTTTCTGCACAAGCATTGCCTTCGCTCTATGAAATTGGGAAGCCGAAGAATTTTCTGCTATTCCTAACATTTTGGCAATTTCCTTATGGCTTTTTTCTTCAAACACATAAAGATTAAATACAGTTCTGTAACCATCCGGAAGCGATCTGATCATTTCCATCAGGCTTTCTTTTGAAATACATTCAAGATCAGGCTCATCATCATTAGAAAAATCCGGAATGGTATCGAGATCTGTATCCGTTTTCAGACTAAGATTCTGCTTGAGATACCTTAAAGATTCATTAATGACGATGCGTGTTATCCATGCTTTAAGAGATCCATTTCCACGATACTGAAAAGAATCTATGGAACGGAACATCTTAATAAAGCTGTTTTGCAGCACATCATGCACATCATCTTTCTCAATAATGTAACGTGAGCAGACATAGGAAAGATTTCCGGAATGAGCTCCGAAAAGCTCTTTCCAGGCAGCTTCTTCTTTTGCAAGAAGGCGTTTTGCCAAAATCTGTTCCTTATTTTCTTCCATGTACTGCCTCAGTTACACTTATTTTTTTATTAATATTTTTGAATGTCCGCTTTTAATAATAACACCTTTTTTAGCGCAAAGTCCGCAAAGATTTTTATCACTGACTGCTTTTAAAGTTCGCAAGGGCGTTTGACTTCGTCGAATCTTCGATTTCACTCAGCAAAGAGCACAAAGCTTTTTAAATTCTGATAGATTACGGACAATCAGAAAACATTCAAATTCGAATGCAAAAATAGATTGCCCTTTACTAAAGCGCAATCTATTTCAGATAATATTCTTAGTTCTTCACACAATACGGAAAATCATATTTTATGATTTCATAAGGAGTTAAATCAACACCATCAACAGTTATTTTTTCTGCAACAATACCAAATCTTAATGACCAGTCTTGCCCTACATAAAATCCTTTTTGTGGTGCCGCCATTTTCACAATCGCATTTTTTGTAACTCCGTCCACCGGAATCTGCAGTACTAAAGTTTTTGGAGCAAAGTTCAATTCAACTACATTGTTGGTGGTATTTAATGATGAGGTATAATTAAGTTTATACTTCACCTTTCCGATAGCCGTCAATGCTGCTTCTGCTTTCACAGGGTCAGTAACTATCGTTTTTACAATTTCTTTCACAGGAAAATCATTGAATATCACCGTGTCTTTTTTTACACTTAGATCAACTGTTTTTTCATTTTTAATATTTCCTTGTGTTGTAAAAAGTCTGGCTTTATAATTCCCATTCACATCTTCTAATTTTACAGGAATCGGCTCATAATCATCCACACATGAGATCAAAGAAAAACCAACAAGTGCACAAAAACCAACTACAAAAGCCTTAAAGGCATTTAAATTCTTCATTTTTTTTAAAATTTATCGTTAAACATCTATTTTTTGAGCACTCAATAACATAAACCCATCATTTTAAAAATCTTGCATCCTTTTTTATTAAAAAGATATAACTGACTGATTATTAAATCAAAAAAAATATAGATTTAAATCACATTTTAGATTTCTTATTATTTTAATACATTTGTTATAAAGGTGGATTCAATACAACTTCATTTTACTACAATACTTGATGACTATTGGAAACACCATTTAATAATAATTGATAATGAACATAAAACCTGAAATATCCTGGGCAGATTTTGAAAAATTAGACATCAGATGCGGAACGATTATTTCTGTTAATGATTTTGAAAAAGCAAGAAATCCTTCGTATCAGCTTGAAATCGATTTTGGAGATTTAGGAATCAGAAAATCAGCCGCACAAATCACTACACTTTACAGCAAAGAAGACTTAGTTGGAAAACAGATTTTGGCAGTGGTTAATTTTCCTAAAAAACAAATTGCCAATTTCTTCAGCGAATGTCTGGTTTTAGGCGTTTACGGTGAAGATGCGAAAGATGTTACGCTTTTATCACCTTCTCTTCCAACAAAAAATGGGTTGCAGGTTGGGTAGATTCCAAATAAAATTTAGTTTTTAAAATCAATTAATCAAACACAAATATGATACAGAACATTCCTCTAGAAAAAGTTTTATTCCTTGATATTGAAACAGTTCCGCTCTACGGAGACTGGAACGAAATTCCGGAAACTGAGCAAAAACTTTGGGATAAAAAAACAAGATATCAGCGCAAAGATGAAATTTCACCAGAAGACTTTTACGAAAGAGCAGGAATTATGGCAGAATTCGGAAAAATCATCTGCATCAGTATTGGTATGCTCGAGAAAAACGAAACTTTAAGAATAAAAAGTTTTGCCAATGATGATGAAAGAAAGCTATTACAGGAATTTGGTGAACTCTTCAACAGTCCAAGGCTTCGGGATGTCATTCTCTGTGCTCACAACGGAAAAGAATTTGACTTTCCTTGGATTGCGAGACGCTTTTTAATTAATGGAATGCAGCCTCCTACTCCATTTCAGATGTTTGGGAAAAAACCGTGGGAAATCCCGCATCTTGACACGATGGAACTTTGGAAATTCGGAGACTACAAAAGCTATATTTCTCTGGAACTTTTAGCCCATGTTTTCGGAATTCCGACCCCGAAAGACGACATCGACGGCTCAATGGTTTCATCAATCTACTACATAGAAAAAGACTTGCAGCGAATAGTCGACTATTGTGAAAAAGATGTCTTAACTTTGGCAAATATTTTCCGGCGTATGCGTCAGGAAGATTTATTGCAGAGAAATATCAATTTAGATTAACAAATGAACTTTACAGACGATCAGATTGCCGACATCGGTGAAGAAATTATAAGAGTACTAAAAACCGTTTATGACCCCGAAATTCCGGTGGATATTTACGAATTGGGATTGATTTATGACGTTCAGATTTCGGAAGAAGCCGATGTGAAAATCATCATGACCTTAACGAGCCCTAACTGTCCCGTTGCAGAAAGTCTGCCGCAAGAAGTAAAAGACAAAACTGCCGAAGTAGAAAATGTAAAAAGCGTAGATTTGGAACTTACTTTCGAGCCCACCTGGAACAAAGATATGATGAGTGAAGAGGCGAAATTTGAGCTGGGAATGCTTTAAATTTTGATTAAAAATAAATGGGCTGTCAATTTTTTGGCAGCTTTTTTTGCTTCTGACAAATCCTGATTTTTTTATTCTTTAAATATATGTTTGTCATTCCGTAGGAATCTCGGCAATGTTTTAATTATAATAGCTTAGATTCCTAATCGGAATGACAAAAGTATAGTTTAATCTAAATCTCCTTTGCAACTTCTTTTCCTTCTCTTCTGCTCCATTCGCTCCACGAACCCACGTACAGATTCGGAATTTCAAAACCAGTATAATCAAGAGCCAGAATTGTATGACAAGCAGTAACTCCGGAACCACAGTGAATGATTAATCTTTTAGGTTTGTTTTGTAGTAATTTTAAATATTTCTCTCTTAAAATTTCAGGTTTCAGGAAAAATCCGTTCTCATCTAAATTTTCAGAAAAAGGAATATTGATCGCTCCAGGAATATGCCCGGCAACTAAATCAATTGGTTCTGATTCTCCTTTGTATCGGTAAGAATCTCTTACATCAATAACGGTTGCAGAATCGCTTGTCAATTCATTTTCAACATCTTCCAAGGTTGAAATTGGCAGAAGCCAATCTTGTCTTTTGATGATTTCTGCTTTCTCAAAAGTTTCTTCTTTTGAAGAAAATTCTAGACCTTCTCTTTCAGCTTCCTGAATTCCACCATCTAAAACCTGTACATTTTGAAATCCAAAAGATCTAAGCATCCACCATGTTCTTGCTGCTGCATTTGCACCATTTTTATCATCATAAATTATAATGTGAGAATCTTCAGCAATTCCAAGATTTGAACATGTTTCTCTAAACTTTTCAATACTTGGAAGCGGATGTCTTCCTCCGAAAGCAACATCTTCTCCAATTTCAGCCAAATCTTTATCTAAATCTACAAACCTTGCTCCTTGGATGTGTTTATTTAAATAGCTTTGACAAGCATCTTTTCCGACTCGTGCGTCAAGAATAATTAAATTTTCGTTAGGAATATTTTTTAACTCAGAAGCTGAAATTATTGGTGATATTTTGTTCATATAAGTTTTATAGTCGTAAAAAACAAAACCGCAGAAATTTCTGCGGCTATATTATTGATAAATGAAAATCATAGTTTGTACCAATTCCGGATGAAGGCTTCTCGCTACCGGACAATTGTGAGCGGTTTCTTCGATGAACGCTTTTTCCTTATCTGAATAGGAATCTGGAAAAACAAAATTACAAACGATTTCACCAATTCTTCTTGGCTCGGTTTTCATAATTTTCTGAAGTGTACAGTACGCTCCGTCAATATTGATTTTTTTGTCTTTGCCCAAAATTGCAATAGTCGTTAATGCGCATTCTGCTAATGAAGTTGCGCAAAGATCGGTTGGTGAAAACTTTTCTCCTTTCCCGTGGTTGTCGGTTGGCGCATCACTTTCGATGATAGTTCCTGACTGTAAATGTTCAGCTGAACATCTTAGTCCACCGAGGTATGTTATTTTTGATGTCATAAATATGCATTTAATAATTTTGAACACTAAGTTCACAGTGTTTTTTGTTTGGCTCTTTAAAGTTTCACAAAGTCGTTTCACTTTTAAAAGCCCACAAAGACTTAATTAAAGTATCAAAAATGAAAAATATCCTTTGCTCTATTATAAGAACTTTCGAAATTCAATAAGTTCAACTTGTGTTCCGCTTTTTCTAAACTCATGAAGTTGATCACTTGCTCGGTCGGCATATTTCCCACCAAATCATCTTTTGCCATTGGGCAACCACCAATTCCTTTGATGGCAGAATCAAATCTTCGGCAACCTTTATCATAAGCAGATTTTAATTTAGAATAAGAATCTTCATATCGGTTATGAAAATGTGCTCCAAAATCAATATCTGGATATTTTGAAGGGATTTTTTCAAATAAAACAGAGATCGTTTCCGTTGTTGCAACTCCTGTAGTATCAGACAATAAGATGTTTTTAATTCCAATTTCCGAAAATCTTTTTGCCCAAAAATCTACATCTTCCCATTTCCACATTTCACCGTAAGGATTTCCGAATGCCATTGAAAAATAAAGATTCAGTTCTTTGCCGGTGCTATTGGTAAGTTCCAGCATTTTTACCACTTCATCAAAAGCTTCCTCCTGGCTTTTATTTGTATTTCTGTGCTGAAAAGTCTCAGAAATAGAAAAAGGAAACCCTAAAATATCCACAGACTGATGCGCCAGTGCTTTTTCTGCACCTCTATAATTTCCAATAATCGCAGAAACTTTAGTATCGGATAAAGATTTATCTATGTTTTCTGCAACTTCAGCAGAATCAGCCATTTGTGGAATTGCTTTTGGAGACACAAAACTCAGGCAATCCAGAACATCAAAACCCACTTCCATTAATGAGTTGATATAATCGATTTTTTTGGCAGTCGGGATAAATTCTCCCCAACCTTGCATGGCATCTCTAGGACATTCTGTAAGAAACATTTTCACTTTTGATTTTCTCAAATATAATAAAACTAAAACAATTCGTTCTTTGCACAAAACAAAGCTAAGATTCTTTTGATAACCAATAATTTATATCTGATTTATAATTTCAATATCTCATATTCAAATACAAAAAACGTGTTCTCAGCATCAAATTTGTTAACTTTGTTAAAATTTTAGACATCTAATGAGTACTATCGAATTCAACGAAATGTGGAGAGAAAAATTACTAAACCGTTTTCTCAGTTATGTAAAAATATATTCAACCAGTGACGCAGAAAGCGAAACAACACCTTCTACAGAAAGACAGTGGGACATCGCCAATTACATCGTTGAAGAACTGAAAACAATCGGGCTGGAAGATATTTCTATTGATGATCATGGGTATATTATGGCATATGTTCCTTCTAATTTGGAGAATGATAATCAGCCAACCATCGGATTTATTTCTCATTATGATACTTCACCGGATTTCAGTGGTGAAAACGTAAAACCTCAGGTTTGGGAAAATTATCAGGGAGAAGATTTAATTTTAAATAAAGAAAGCAATTTTACCCTATCTCCTTCAAAATTTGAAAGTTTAAAAAAACATATCGGTCAAACTTTAATTACAACTGACGGAAATACACTTCTCGGAGCTGATGACAAAGCAGGTTGTGCAGAAATTGTAACGGCAGCAGAATATCTGATTGCACATCCTGAAATCAAACATGGAAGAATGGCAATTGGTTTCACTCCGGATGAAGAAATCGGAAGAGGTGCACATAAATTTGATGTTACAAAATTCGGGGCAGAATTCGCTTATACAATGGACGGAAGTGAAGTTGGAGAACTGGAATATGAAAACTTCAACGCAGCCGGAGCAGTGGTAAAAATCCACGGATTAAGTGTACATCCTGGTTATGCTTTCGGAAAAATGGTGAATGCAAGTCTTTTGGCGGCTGAATTTATCCAATCTTTACCTTCGAACGAAACTCCTTCTACCACAAAAGGTTTTGACGGTTTTTATCATTTGATGGATGTGACTTCTGATGTTTCGGAGTGTAAACTTCAATACATCATTCGTGATCATGACGATGAAAAATTTGAGGCTAGAAAAAAATTCATGGAAGAAAAAGTTGCAGAATTTAATCAAAAACACGGAGAAAAAACCGCTGAAGTGGAGATTAAAGAACAATACCGCAACATGAAACAGCAGTTTGAAGGCAAAATGTACATCATTGATCTTGCTGCAAAAGCGATGAAAGAAGCGGGAATTGAACCTAAAATTAAGGCAATCAGAGGCGGAACAGACGGAGCACAGCTATCTTACATGGGATTGCCTTGTCCAAATATCTTCGCTGGTGGAATGAATTTCCATGGACCTTATGAATATGTAGCATTGGAAAGTATGGAGAAAGCTGTTGAGGTGATTGTGAATATTGTGAAGGCGTAAGAATTTACATAAATAACCTGAGTTCGGGATAAGAATACAAAATAAATTTGCAATAAAAAGCAATAATTCGTATATTTAAGTATCTAACATTCAAATATTTAAACGAACTATTGCTTATGATTTTGAAAGACCAAATTACAAATATTTTTGTACAAGTTGATGATTTCTGTAAAGAATTTGATTTCCAAATCAAACACATGAAATTTCAGGCGCTCGGCGACCAAAAGAAGAGAAGAAACAGAAGATCTATGATGTCGGATTCTGAAATTATTACGATTATGATTGGTTTTCATCTGGGTGCACACAAAACATTTAAGCATTATTATCAGGAAATAGTTTGTGGTTATTGGAATAATTTTTTTCCCAAAGCCCTTTCCTACAATAGATTTATAGAACTTCAGCAAAGAAGCTTTGTGGTTTTTGCCTTATTTTTGAAAGAAAAATGTCTGGGTAAATGTACTGGAATCAGCTTTATGGACAGCACAACTTTAAAAGTTTGCAGAAACCAAAGGATTCACAATCACAAAGTTTTCAAAGGTTTGGCAGAGCGAGGAAAATCTTCGATGGGTTGGTTTTATGGGTTTAAACTGCATTTGGTTTGTAATGAAAAGGGAGAACTTTTATCCTTTTATATAACGAAAGGAAATATTGATGACAGAAACCCAAAGCATATCAAAAAAATGACGCAGCAGCTTTTTGGAAAACTATTTGCCGATAAAGGATATCTTTCCAAGGCTCTTTGGGAAATGCTTTTTGCTGATGGAATCCAGCTTTTTACTAAACTTCGTAAGAATATGAAGAATCATATTATGAAAATGGAAGACAAAATTTTGCTCCGAAAAAGAGCCATCATTGAAACGATCAATGATGAATTAAAGAACCATTGTCAAGTGGAACATACTCGCCACAGAAGTGTTAGTAATTTTATGATGAATATTTTGGGGAGCTTAACTGCTTATTGTTTCTTCCCCAAAAAACCATCATTAAACTTAAAAAAAGTAAATGATGGTCAATTGTTTTTAAATTTTGCTTAAACCGAACTCAGGTTAAATATAGAGAAACCCACTACGATTATAGTGGGTTTTGTATTATTGAGTAGCTCCTAATGAATCCAAGTAAAAACCTAGGTTTTCATCATTGCTACTCATGCTTTTTGCCAATCTGTATTTTTCATCAGTTGATAATTTAATAATATTGGCTTCACCAATTTTTATAAGATTATTTAAAAATATCTCAGCAGATTCACAGCAAAATAAAATCTGCTCAAAGTAACCATCCAATAAGTAAATTTTATCTGTGCTTTTTTGAATTGAAATAAATTCTCCAGCTCCATCGCTGCCTACAATTATGTAATCTTCATATGACTGAAGTTTTTTATCATCATAAAAATGAATCATTCCAATATCAAATGTTTCAGTATGATAATTTTTTATGAGATCTAAAATAGGATTTTCATTATATAAATACTCCGATTCTTTAGGTTTTATAATTAAAGCTTCTTTTAAAACTTCCTCAGCAATTTCATCATTAGGATTCAATTCAATTCCTAAGTTATAAAGTTGCTTAGTTTGCATTACAAAATTTTCAGCAATACTATTTTTCATCATTTTTATTTTATCTAATTTAAAAAATTAATTTTATAAATTAGATAATTGATAGTAACAAAAAACCACCTCAAAAAATGCAGTGGCTTCACAATATTTAAAATTAAATTTTAATCATTCTGTTGATTTCCTAAGAAAGCATCCCAACCTTGCGCCGTCAACGCAACCAATTGATTAGATCCTCTTGCTACCATGAAATTCCCTTCTTCCTTTTCAACGGCATGACCGATAATAGTAAAATCCGGGTGATTTCTCATCTTTTCAAAATCATTTGGTGAAATCGTGAACAATAATTCATAATCTTCTCCCCCACTTAAAGCCGTCATCACGGGATTTAAATTTAAATCGTCTGCTGTAGTAATCGTCAGATTATCCATCGGGATTTTCTCCTCATACAATCTGAAACCAACTTTTGATTGGTCTGAAAGATGCAGAATTTCTGAAGCCAAACCGTCAGAAATATCAATCATAGAGGTTGGTTTGATATCTAACTGTTCTAACATTCCTCTTACATCCGTTCTTGCTTCAGGTTTTAATTGTCTTTCCAAAATATAATCGAAACCTTCCATTTCAGGCTGCATATTGGGATCTGCTAAGAAAATAGCATGTTCTCTTTCCAAAATCTGAAGTCCCATATAAGCTCCACCCAAATCTCCTGAAACTACAAGCAAATCATTTGGTTTTGCGCCACTTCTTTTGACAATATTTTCTTTGTCTTCAATTCCGATAGCAGTAATACTCATGACCAAACCGGCGTTTGAACTCGTTGTATCTCCGCCAATTAAATCAACTTTATATCTTCCGCAAGCCGCCTGAATCCCGGAATACAATTCTTCCAGAGCTTCTACCGGAAAACGGTTCGAAACTGCAAGAGAAACCAAAATCTGCGTTGGTGTTGCATTCATTGCCGCAATATCACTAAGATTCACAACAACCGCTTTGTAGCCTAAATGCTTCAATGGAACATATCCCAAATTGAAATGAACGCCCTCCGCCAAAACATCTGTCGTTAACACAACTCTTTTGTTTCCTGGATTGATTACTGCAGCATCATCTCCTACTCCAACTTCCGAAGACTCGTTGGATAAAGGAAAAAATTGAGTTAGGTGTTTTATAAGTCCGAATTCTCCTAATTTAGAGATGGGCGTTAATTCTGGTTCTTTATCTTCAAACATAAATTCTTATATAATTGATGGTTGATAATTGATAAATGATGACAAAAAATCAATCAACATTTAATCGATTATCATTTATTTAGTAAAAATTGCCGGATCTATATTTTCCGGACGGAAAGGAAGCTTTTTAAAATCTTCTCTCGTCATTAAAATCGTTTCAGCAGTTTTATATTTATTCATTGCTTCAACAACATCATCTGGTGGAGAAGTCATTTTTCTGAGCATCGTATCGATCCAAACGCCTGTTGCTTCAGAAGTAGCACAATGTGAGCCGTCTGGAAGATAAAACTTGTGCAAAAAACGGTAGATCGCTGCATCTTCGGCACATCCGTCGATTTCAAGGCTCACAATAACTTTCTGGTCAGCAAAGATTTCTTTAAAGAAAGAAAATCTTTCATGCATAATTACAGGGCCAATTCCCCATCGGCTCATTTGGGTAACTCCCATTTTTTCTTTTTTCATAAAAGCCATTCTAGTCTGCGCACAATATTGTACATAAGACGAGTTGGCAAGATGTTTATTGGCGTCTAGGTCGCTCCAGCGAACTTCAAATGTATGGTAAAAAATCATTTTTAATAATAGTTTTAAAATTGAACTTATTACTTAATCACAGAAACGTATCTCAGTTTTAAGACACCTTAGAACACTTAAGAAAGTTTACAACTTTGAAAATATTAAGTTCACATAAGCAAAAATCAAAGATTTTTTTTAAAAACTAATGTGTTCTTCTATAAATTGTTGAAAGGCAACTTAAATAAACTAATGTGTTTCAAAAGCTTTTGTGACTTTTGACTACGTCTAATCTTCGATTTGTGATTATAATTTTAGGTTGAAAGTTCAAAAATTACAATCCTCAAAATTACTCAAATAAGATGGTTTATAAAAATTGTAGTTTTGCAAAAATAATCTTCAGCATAAGATTACATAGTTATGAAGCAAATTATCATTATCGGAGGTGGTGCCGCAGGATTTTTCTGTGCAGCAAATCTTGACGAAAAGAAATATAAAATTACTATTCTCGAACAAAACTCAGATGTACTTCAAAAAGTGAAAATTTCGGGAGGCGGAAGATGCAATGTTACTCATGCCTGTTTTGATCCAAAAGAATTGGTTCAGTTCTATCCCCGTGGGAACAAAGAATTGTTGAGTGTTTTCACAAAATTCCAGCCAGGAGATACAATGGACTGGTTTGAAAAACGAAACATTTCGTTGAAGATTGAAAATGATAACAGAGTTTTCCCGGAAAGCAATTCTTCACAAACGATTATCAATACTTTTCAGAATGAAATTCAGCAGAAAAACGTTGAAGTAAAAACAAAATGTTCTGTAAAAGAAATTGAGCAACAAGACGAAAAATATCTTGTAAAAACAAGTTTAGGTAATTTTGAAGCTGATTTTGTGATTTACACGACTGGAAGTTCTCCAAAGTCTTTAAAAATGATTGAAAATTTAGGACATAAAATCATTGATTTGGTTCCTTCTTTATTTACATTTAATATAAAAGATGATTTGCTAAAAGATCTTTTGGGAACAAGCTTCGAAATGGCAGAAACGTCTATTCCAAAGTTAAAAACTGAAGAAAGCGGCCCTTTGTTGATTACGCATTGGGGACTTTCTGGACCAGCGATTTTGAAAATTTCTGCCTGGGAAGCGATTAATCTGGCGAAAGTAAAATATAACTTTGAAGTTCAGGTAAATTTTATTTCTAAAGATATTGATGAAGCTGAAGAATTATTTCAGAATTTTAAAATTTCCAACCCTAAAAAGCTAATTGGATCGTCGAAGATTTTTGATGTGACCAATCGTTTCTGGCAGAGAATTTTAGAAGTTTCGAAAGTTGATCCGAACAAACAAATTGCCAACATTTCCGGAAAAGAAATGCAGACGATTTTGGAAAATTTATGCAGAAAGAAATTTCAGGTTACAGGAAAATCGACTTTTAAAGATGAATTTGTCACCGCAGGAGGAGTAGATTTAAAGGAAATTAATTTTAAAAATATGTCTTCGAAAATTTTGCCTAACTTTTACGTTGCCGGAGAAGTATTGAATATTGATGCCGTAACCGGTGGATTTAATTTTCAGGCATGCTGGAGTGAAGCGTGGCTGATTGCTCAGGATTTGAATAATTTATAAAAAATTTCAAATGAAAAAATTACTTCTTTTTATTGTACTTATGAGTTGTGGAAAAATTTTCTCGCAAGAAGAAAGCCTTTCAAAAAGCGAGAAAGTTCATAAAATTTATGACACTCCTCATCTTAAAGAAATGTATAGTTTCAGACAAAGGTTTTCTGAAGTTTTTGACATGGATAAAGTCAACGGAAAAGGAACAGTAAAGTCCGAAGTCACATTCATTGTCACGTCAGAAGGCTAAATCACTAATATAAAAACAACAGGAACGAATGTTTCCATGAATAGAGAGATGGAAAGAGCAATCAACGAAATGAACAAATTCGAATTGATTCCGAAGAAGCTAAACGGTAAACCGATTGATTCTACATATAGCTTACCTGTTGAAATTACTTTTGCTAAAGATTAAATAAATGCTTTCAGTCAAAAAAATTTTGTCCGTTTTAAAAATTCTTCTTATCATAGGATTCGGGTATTTCTTTTGGCTGATGTTGAAAATCACTTTAGAATACATTCCATTAGATACGAATGTCAGTTTTTTAATGATTAAGCAGACAGAAGTAGAACAAAGACCAGAATATCTTTACTTTTTCTACACTCACGTTTATATCAGTATTTTTGTTTTATTGGCAGGATTTTTAGCTATTTTAAGAAAAAATTTCGCCATTAAAAACTTTCACAAAAACGCAGGGAAAATTTATATTTTTCTAATTCTTCTTATCGCAGCACCATCAGGAATTTACATGGGAATTTTTGCCAACGGCGGATTCTTATCCAAAATTTCTTTTGTGATTTTGGGCTGTCTGTGGTGGTTTACAACTTTTAAAGCTTATCAACTTGCCCGACAGAAGAAATTTAAAGAACACAAACAATGGATGTGGCGAAGTTTTGCTCTCACAATTTCTGCCATCACTTTGAGAATGTGGAAAGTAATTATTGTATATTTATTCCATCCAAATCCGATGGATGTTTACCAAATCATTGCTTGGCTCGGTTGGATTCCGAATATTATTTTAATTGAATATTTAATCAGAAAAAAACACATTTAATCTATATGAAAATTTTAAAATTTACCTTAATCACTATGTTTACAATCGGTTTTATAAGCTGCAAAAAAGACGCTAAAACTGAAGAAAAATCTAAAGACAGCTTGACTGCAAAAAAAGATTCTGTAGTAATCCCCGAAGTTCATAAAGAATATTACGGAATTTACACCGGAGAATTTGCTGGCAAAGGCGAGCTTTATGACAACGAAACAAAAGAATATTATGAAGGAACCGATTATAAAAGGCTTTCATTAAAGATCAATAGAATTACTCAGGATTCTGTGTACGGACAGAGCATTGTGAACGGAACTCAAAGACCTTTCAGAGGGGTTTTCAATGAAGGTTCTCAGTCTTTTATTCTTGATGAACCAGGGAATGATAAAACAGACGGAAGATTTGAAGTTAAATTAAAAAACGACAGTATCACCGGAAAATGGACCGCATTTAATAAATCTGCGGTAAAAGCTCCTCTGAAAAATTTAAAGCTGATCAAAAAAGAGTTCGTCTACAATCCGAATTTTATGCTGGATCAAAATTCTGAATTGATTGACTGGGAAAACCCAAGAGATTTTAAAGAAAAATATACTGACGAAGAAACAGGTAAAACCGAAACTTATACCCAATCTAAAAACAGAGTTGCTTCTGATGCCGTTTTTAAAATCAATGCTTCCAAACAAAAATTGAGCGAAAAAGACATCAAAAACCTGAGAAAACTTGATATGGAAATCATTAAAAATGCAGTTTTCGCTAGACATGGTTATTCTTTCAAAAAACAGACGTACAGAAACTTTTTTGAGCAGACTGATTGGTATATTCCGGTTTCTAACAATGTTGACAGCGAACTTTCTCCGATGGAAAAAGATAATGTTGCGTTGCTGAACCGTTTTATAAAATATGCGGAAGATAAATATAATTCTTTTGGAAGATAATTTTCCCGAAGATTAAACGGATTTTGAAGATTCCTTTTGATTAAATTTAATTATAACCAAAAGATAAAGGATCAAACATCCCACTCCATAACATATAATATCAATCCACGAGAAAGAATTTCCGACTACGATATACATCAGGCTTCCTTCAGGGAAGCCTAATTTGTCTGCAATATTGAAAAATTGGGCAAACTCTATCATGCAAGAAAAAGCAAAAATTCCGAGAATTAATTTTGTATCGTTGGTTATGAAAAAGCTTTTCACAAGAGTATATAAAAGCATGACAACGATGACATCTCCCAAGTATGCTCGGATAAAGAATTGATCTTTTAAAACGGTGGCAATTAAAACCTCAACAAGGAAAATAAGGAGGGTTAAAAAGAAATATTTCAGGTTAAATTTAAATTTCATCATGATTAATTTTGGCTAAAGCCTTTGGTTTTGTGTTAAAAAAAGAGCGGACTAAAGTCCGCCCAATATCTGCATTTTATTTAAATATCCGAAATTATTTTTGCACTTTTATGGTACATCCGATGGCAACGGTTTTATTCATTTTTATCGGTTGATTTTTAACCAATGCATCAACAGCATCTTCTACATAACGTTCTGAAACATCATTCGGATCTTCATAATTATTATCAACTGCGCCAATATATTTTACAACATTTTTACCGTTTTCTTTCTGAAGAACAAAAACATGTGGTGTTTTTGTCGCACCATATTGAGGATAGATTTTCTGACCTTCATCCACCAAATACGGGAATGTAAAACCTTTTTCTTTCGCTCTTTCAATCATTTTTTGATAATTGTCTTCAGGTTGCACATTCGGATCATTCGGATTGATGGCAATCACGGGATATCCCTGAGATTTATATTTTTTATCGAGCGCTACGATTCTTTCTTCATATTTTTTTGCGTACGGACAGTGATTACAGGTAAAAATTACAATGAAACCTTTTGCTTTTTTAAAATCACTCAACGAAACCATTTTTCCGTCGATATTTTTTAGTTTAAAATCGGCTGCTTCATCACCGACTTCATATCCTTTTGCATAAGAAACTTCGTGTATTTGATTTTCATTTTTATCGCTGTTGATTTTTGTAAAACTCAGTAATCCAAGTCCGACAACAAGAGCTGTCATTAAAATTTTAAAGTTTTTCATAGTATTTTGATTTTGTTTAATTTAAATTTTTCACGATGGTGTTTTCAAGATCTTCTTTACTCATTTCGCCGTCATTGAAATGTACTTTTTCACCGTTTTTATAGAAAATAGTCACCGGAATATTTCCGTCCCAGTTTTTCTCGAAACGAGGAATCCAGGTATTCATTCTTTTAATATCATCCAATAAAACCACTTCCGCAGTCAGGTTTTTCTTTTTGATGAATTCAATCACACGTTCTTTATCTTTTGTCCGGTCTAAAGAAACCAAGAGCATTTTATATTTAGGATTACCCTTGAATTTTTTATTGACTTCCATAAAATCCGGAAGCTCTTTCACGCAGGGAGCACAGGTTGTCGACCAAAAATTTAAAACCAATACTACATCTTTTTCTTCCTTTATTTTATTTTCCAGCTGCTCATATTTAATCATCGGAATATCATTTACGATAATTTGCTCTTGTGAATAACAGAATGAAACACTGAAAATCAATACAATTAAGCTAAAAAATTTCTTCATACTCAAAATTACAGAAAGCATTTTCAAACCAATAAGAAGCAGCTTGTTAAATTTTGTTAATTAATTAAAATACACCCGCTTAAAATTTAAAATCAGAATCTCATTTTTTCCAAACTAATTTCTGATTAAGATAGCACACGAAAACCAATGTTCATTTAGTGAATTATTGGTATTAAGTTTGATTACTCTTCATTAACTATACATCTGATAATTATCTCAGAATCAGTATTACTAAAATTAAATTTAATGAAAAAGGCGATTCTTTTCTTCGGTCTGTTTTTCGGAATAATTGCGTCTGCTCAAAACCATTATGGAGACAGCATAAATCAGGGTACGGCTAGTGAAATAAACCAAATTCCCGATTATGAAATCGTAAAAAGTAAAATAGATTTAAATGATGTTGTTACGAAAGCAGATCAACTCCCGGAATTTCCTGGTGGAATAGAAAAATTTAAGAAACGCTTTTTTGAAAGTTTAAAATCGTCAGATTCCAAAAAGAAAAAAGCAAACGACACCCGCTTATATTTTATTATTGAAAAAACGGGATATATAAAGAGTTTCACCGCTGTTGGATCAAACAAAAGCGAGATTAAAGAAGCAGAAACAGCCATAAAAGGTGTTTTTGAAAGATGGAAACCAGCATTAATTAATAATCAGGCAGTGCGATACCTTATTTATTTTCCTTTAGAAGAATCTAATTCTCATATGGAAAACAAAAATGTTTCTGAAAAAACTAATAATGAGGGTACGAATAAAGGTTTAGCTTCTTCTGGAATTCCTGATTTTGAATATGTAAAATCAAAAATAGATATCAAAGATGCTGTAACAAATGCTGATGAGAAACCTGAATTTCCCGGTGGAATGGAGGCTTTTAAGAGAAAATATTTTGAAAGTATAGAAACATTAGATTTAAAAAACAACGAAAAAATAGATACCCGTCTTTATTTCGTTGTTGAAAAAACAGGATATGTAAGAAATGTTGTTGCTGTCGGAAGCAATAAAAAGCACGTTGAAGCTGCAGAATTAGGGGTAAGAGGAATATTTGCACGCTGGAAACCTGCAAAATCAGGCGGAAAACCTGTTCGTTATTTATTCTATTTTCCTTTAACAAGTAAAAAATATTAGTTCTAAAGTTTATCTTAGCTAAAACTTTTATCTGTGACAAAATTTTTAACGCTATTTTCTTTGATATTTTTCCGTTTCATTTTCGGGCAAGAAGCCATTGATGGAACAACAGAACTTAATGAATTAGCATTAATTCAAAAGAATGGTAAGATAAAAATAGATGCCGAGAAACCAGCTGTTTTTTCTCTCGGAAATATTGAATTTCAGAATCTCATCAGTAAGAATTTTAAAGTTCGAAAAGTTGTTACGAATTTAGAAACAGAAACCTGCCAAATAATTTTTATTGTAGACAAAGATGGTTCTATGGTAGAAATTAAATCCTTTGGTACCAACGAAAGCTTTAACAACGAAGCTATAAGAGCCATTTCAAAAATTAAACAGAAATGGATTCCTGCAGAACTCAATGGAGAGAAAATTCGTTATAAATTCAAAGTACCTTTAACAATAAGTTTTAAATAAACTATTTATTACAATTTATCAGAATCATAAACCTTGCAAATATTTTCTATTTTTGGAAAAATTTAATCATGAAAAAATTTATTTTATTCATTTCTTTAATTTTTAGCGAAATAGCTTTTGGGCAATATACCAATTCTCCTTCTCCACCACCGCCTACAACTAATAAATATCCTTATCCGACCGAATCTGTAGATGTTGTTACTGTTTATGAAAATCCCGATCAGGAAGCAGAATTTTCTGAAGGAAATAAAGAATTCAGGAATAAACTTCTAAAAGAGGTTGTCTTAGAAGCTGTGAAAACTTCAGAAAATGAAGATAAATTGAAAGGAATGCTCAGTTTTGTGATTGAAAGAGACGGAAGTATGACGGATGTGAAAGTTACTGGATTAAATGAAAGTTTCAATGCAGAAGTTAAAAGAGCAGTCAGAAGCATTAAAAACAAATGGAATCCAGCCATATATAAAGGTAAAATTGTAAGAAGCAGATTAAATATTCCTGTTTTCATGGCTAATAAACTTTAAATTAATTTTGAAAAGACATTTAACCTTATTTTCAGCTATTATTTTAAATGGTTTTGTTTTCGGGCAAATCAGTGCTCCTCGTACAACTCCGTCAAAACCAAAAGAAATTGAGAATATCTCTACAGCTACAATATGTCACGATTTTCCCGATCATAAAGCTTACTTTCCCGATGGTAAAGAAGGTTTCACCAAAAAGATTGAGAATGTTATTACATTGGAATCTGTTAAATTAAAAAAAGGAGAAAAGATTTTTAAAGCGATTCTCAATTTCATTGTGGAAAGAGATGGAACTATCTCAGGAATTCAGGTAAGTGGTACAAATGAAAAGTTTAATAATGCTATTAAACTTGCCACAAAACAAATCAAAGGAAAATGGGTTCCGGCAAAGGAAAACGGGAATGTAGTAAGGAGTACAATGCAGATTCCTATTGTAATAAATTCCCATTAAAACTCACAAACACTCCAACGCTCCAACTCAATTACTTTCCAATCATCTTCTTAATCGAATTCAGTTTCATCAAAGCTTCAATCGGAGTCAACGTATTGATATCGATTTTTGTCAGTTCTTCTCTGATATTTTCCAAAACCGGATCATCCAACTGAAAGAAAGAAAGCTGCATATTTTCTTCCGTTACTCTTTTTATCGTGTCTGAGCTTCCGCTTTGTGAACGGCTGGCTTCCAAAGTTTTCAAAATATCATTGGCTCTGTTCACTACTTTTGACGGCATTCCTGCTAATTTTGCCACATGAATACCGAAACTATGTTCACTTCCGCCAGGAATTAATTTTCTTAAGAAAATGATATTTCCTTTGTTTTCCTGAATAGAAACATGGAAATTTTTCACACGTTCAAAATTCACAGTCATCTCATTCAACTCGTGGTAATGCGTTGCAAATAAAGTCTTTGCCTGAGTCGGATGCTGATGCAGATATTCTGCAATCGCCCACGCAATGGAAACCCCGTCATACGTTGATGTTCCACGACCGATTTCGTCTAACAAAATCAAACTTCGATCTGAAATATTATTTAAAATATAAGCTGCTTCATTCATTTCGACCATAAAAGTAGATTCCCCCGCAGAAATATTATCGCTCGCTCCAACTCTTGTAAAGATTTTATCTAAAACTCCGATTTCAGCGTGTTTCGCAGGAACAAAACTTCCGATTTGCGCCATCAGACAAACAATTGCGGTCTGACGAAGGATTGCAGATTTACCCGCCATGTTGGGGCCGGTAACCATGATGATCTGCTGAGAATCTTTATCTAAAAAGATGTCGTTCGGGATATATTTTTCGCCTAAAGGAAGTGCATTTTCAATGATAGGATGTCTGGCTTCCTTTAAATCAATTTTAAAACAGTCATTCAAAACAGGTTTTGTATAACTTTCAGAAACCGCCAGTTCAGACAGACCCACTGCGACATCAAGCTGTGCAATGATATTTGAATTTTCCTGAATTCTATCCATATAAATAATGGTATCCAAACACACTTTTCGATACAATTGATTCTCCAGAACACTGATCTTTTCTTCAGCACCCAGAATCTGACTTTCGTATTCTTTCAGTTCTTCGGTAATATATCTTTCCGCATTGACCAACGTTTGCTTTCTTATCCAATCACTCGGAACTTTATCTTTATGCGTATTTCTTACTTCAATAAAATATCCGAAAACATTATTAAAATCAATTTTCAGGCTTGTGATTCCGGTGCGTTCCACTTCACGTTGACACATTTCGTCAAGAAAACCTCTTCCTTTGTTCTGCAAGCCCCTCAAATGATCAAGTTCTTCGGAGATATTTTGTTTGATGACATTTCCTTTAGCAAGATTGACCGGAAGCTCTTCATTTAAATGATTTTTAAGCAATTGAATTAGTTCATCTAAAGAATTCAAAGGTTCCAGCCAAGCTAAAACATCAGCATGAGGATGAAGCAATCCTTTAATTTTCTGAATATTAATCAAGCTCTGACGTAGATAACCTAATTCTTTCGGTGAAATTTTTTCTGCCGCCAGTTTTCCCATCAATCGGTCTAAATCTGAAATAGCTCTCAATAATTCAGAAATTTCATATTTAAGCTGATCATTTTCGTTTAAAAAGTCAATCAATGAAAGTCTGCGTCCAATTTCTTCGACAGATTTTAGAGGCAGAATAATTCTTCTTCTCAATAATCTTCCGCCCATTGGTGTAGAAGTTTTATCAATAATATCCAGCAAAGATTTTCCTTTCGGATGACTCGGATAAACGATTTCGAGGTTTCTCAGCGTAAAATGATCCATCATCAGATAATCTTCCTGCGGAATAATCTGAATTTTGGTGATGTGCGCCAGTAATTTGTGATGCGTATCTTCAACCAGATAAGCGAAAATCGCTCCTGCTGCGGTAATTGCCAACGGTAAGCCTTCAACTCCAAAACCTTTTAATGAATTGGTTCTGAATTGATTCGTCAGCTTTTCGTAAGCAAAATTATATTGATATGCCCAATCTTCTAGTTTGAAAACATTTCTGTTTTTCAGCTGATCCGGAATTTGTACGCTTCGCTGATAAATAATTTCACTCGGATCAAATGTATTGATGATGTGTAAAATTTTATCTAAATTTCCTTCGCTTACCAAAAATTCTCCAGTGGAAACATCAACTAAAGCAATTCCGTATTTTTCTTTTTCTTTGTGAAGAGAAAGCAGAAAGTTGTTCTTTTTGGAAGTCAAAACCTGATCATTGAACGTCACTCCGGGCGTTACCAATTCTGTTACACCACGTTTTACAATTCCTTTTACTGTTTTCGGGTCTTCCAATTGGTCGCAAATCGCCACACGAATTCCTGCTCTGACCAACTTTGGCAGATAGGAATCCACAGAATGATGCGGAAATCCCGCCAGTTCGATGTGACCATCACCATTGGCTCTTTTCGTCAAGACAATTCCTAAAATTTGGGAAGTCCTCACGGCATCCTGCCCAAAGGTTTCGTAAAAATCTCCCACTCTAAAAAGCAAAAGCGCATCAGGATATTTCGCCTTGATGGTATTGTACTGCGTCATTAACGGGGTTTCTTTCTTCGTCGCCTTTGCCATTGAAAATGTGGGTTGAAATTGGGTTGGTAAAAATAGGAAATTTAAATTTGGAGGCAAATGATTGATTTTAAAATCTCCCACAGATTCCGCAGATTTTCACGGATGATTGAGAATAAATTTTTTTTAAAACAAATTTGCTGCGAATTCACAAATTAATATTATCGTTGCTAAATTAAATTTCATTTTAAAAAATTCGTGCATTCGTGGCAAAAAATCTTTTGAAATAAGTAAATAGCTAGAATTTTCATAAATTAAAAAAATCTGCGACTTCAGTTTAATCTACGGGATACATTTCAGCCAAAATTAAAAGTTCTACGAAAAACAATAATCCGAATATTTTATCTTTGCACAACACACGCAAACCATGAGAGTTTACAATACAAAACATTTCCTAAAAATACTGGTCAGCTTACACAAAAGCGACACTATGAAAATCCTTTTTCCAACGATGGTTTTGATGGGAATTTATTCTTTCGGGATACAATATTTGGAAATAGAATATCTTCATTTAACATCGAAATCTAAAGTCAGCAATGTTGGAATGATTCATTCTCTACTTGGTTTTGTTTTGTCTTTGTTATTGGTTTTCAGAACAAATACTGCCTATGACAGGTGGTGGGAAGGAAGAAAACTGTGGGGTAAATTAGTCAACGACACAAGAAATTTCGCCATAAAAATCAATATTATTCTTGCTGACGACAGACAATCCGCTGATCAAATTGCAAGATATTTAAAATATTTCCCGCATTTTTTAGCAAAACATCTTTCACAAGAGTCGACAAGACTCGCTTTGGATGAAGATTATTCTGAAATTGAAAAATCTTTGAGAAGTCACGGACCGACCGATATGATTATTCATCTGACTTATAAATTACATCAGCTTAAAAAAGAAGGAAAGATTTCAGATGTTGAAATGTTGTATTTAGACACCCAGATTTCAGGTTTTCTAGATGTTTGTGGTGGTTGTGAAAGAATTAAAAACACACCAATCCCCTATTCTTACTCTTCATTCATTAAAAAGTTTATCATTTTATATGTTTTAGCTTTGCCTATTGCGTATGTCATCAACCTCGGATTATTTATGATTCCGCTGACGGTTTTTGTATATTACGTTTTGATGAGTCTGGAATTGATTGCTGAAGAAATTGAAGATCCCTTTAATAATGATGAAAACGATATTCCAATGGAAACAATTGCTCAGAATATCGAGAAAAATGTTCACCAGATTATGGGAACAAAAAAGTAAAATTTGTAAATCTGAAAAGACATCGGATTTCGTAAATAATAAATATAAATTAATCTCAACAAATATATAGTGGTACACAAATTAAAACTCGAAGAGCTTAACAGAATCGATGTAGAAACATTTAAAAAAGTTGAGAAAATTCCTTTGATTGTTGTTCTGGATAACATCAGAAGCATGCATAATGTGGGAGCAACATTCAGAACGGCAGACGCATTTTTGATTCAAAAAATTATTCTTTGCGGAATTACACCTCAACCTCCGCATCGTGAAATTCACAAAGCGGCTTTGGGTGCAACAGAAAGTGTAGATTGGTCGCATGAAGCAGATATTAATGTCACGATTAATGATTTAAAAACTCAGGGTTTTGAGGTTGTAGGAATCGAACAGACCACAAACAGTCAAATGATTACCGATTTTAAAATTGACAAAACAAAAAAATATGCAGTGATTTTGGGCAACGAGGTAGAAGGAATCAGTGATGAAGCTTTGCAGAATATTGATTCATTTATTGAAATTCCACAACTCGGTACCAAGCATTCTTTAAATGTAAGCGTATGCGGAGGAATCGTGATGTGGGAATTCGCAAAAGTTTTAGGTTTAAAATAAAAAAACTATTGCTAGTAAACTTCAATTAAAAAACTTTGAGGCCTTTGCTAAGTAGAACGCCTTTGCGAACAAAAAATACGCAAAACAATATTAAAAAAAATCTTAGCGAGCTTTGCGTTAAAAATAGTTTTAAAAAATTCGCAAAAGCCCTAAAATAAAAAAACTGCGGCTGTCTAAAAAGACAGTGCAGTTTGAAATAAATCTAATAAAAAGTAAAAATGAAAGGCGACAAAGATAATTTAATATCTTAAACCAACAAAATTTATTTTTGCTTTTTTAAATTTTTCTGAAAATAACGTACTTTTATAACAAACGTTTCGTTTAAAATTTTATAAATTAGCACAATGTTTATCAAGGACTATATCTCAAAAGATTTTCCGTGTTTTCATCTGACTGACTCTATCGAATCAGCTAGGGAAACCCTAGAAGCATTTGGATATACGCATATTTTCATCAAAAAATCACACCATTTTTACGGAGCCATCGCCAAAGACTTTCTTTATGAGGAAGAAGGAACTTTAAAGAACCTCGAACATCAGATCGAGCGCTTCGCCATTTTGGAGGATAATAATATCATGGACAGCATACGATTGTTTTATACATTCAATGCCAACGTGATTCCTGTGATCAATAAAAACGAAAAATATCTGGGGTACATCTGTTGTGATGATGTTTTCCAAACTTTTTCAAAATACCCTCTGTTTTCGGAAACCGGTGCTACACTAACCATAGAAACTCCGGCAAGAAAATATTCTATGACCGAAATTGCCAACATCGTCGAGAGCAACAATTCTAAGTTCTACGGCGGGTTTATCAGTTTCATGTCAGACGAATTTATTCACATCACCATCAAGATCAGCAACGAAAATTTAGCTTCTATTGACGCTACTTTTGACCGTTATGATTACAGAATTGTTGAAAAATATTATTCTGATGAGAAAACAGATCTTTTCAAAGACCGTTTAGGTTTTTTACAAAAATTTATCGAAATATAATATGAAGGCAGCCATATATTCTCAGAAAAAAGATCTTGATACTTTTTTATATTTAAGCAAATTTATTTCTGAACTGGAAAGCAGAGGCGTAAAATCTGTTTTGTTTGACGAAATGGCTGAAGCGCTTCAATTTTCGAAAATATTTGAGACTTTTGGCAACAAACAGGATCTTATCGACAGAGAAATTGATCTTTTCTTCACCTTTGGTGGCGACGGAACGATTGTTAATTCACTGACTTTCATAGAAGATCTTGAAATTCCTGTCGTGGGTGTCAACACCGGAAGACTTGGGTTTTTGGCAAGCTTTACCAAAGAAGAAGCCTTCAAAGAATTAGACTCTATTTTGAAAGGTGATGTAAAAACCAGCCGACGATCAGTGATCGAAGTCGTTTCACCAAAATCTGACGAATTTTTTCCGTATGCTTTAAATGATGTGACGATTTCCAGAAAAGAAACCACATCTATGGTAACGGTAGATTCTTATATCAACAATGAATTTCTGAATGTTTTCTGGGGCGACGGTGTGATTGTTTCTACACCAACAGGTTCTACAGCTTACTCTTTGAGCTGTGGAGGACCCATCATTTCTCCAAATAACGAAAACTTTGTCATTACTCCGATTGCGCCACATAATTTAAATGTGCGTCCTTTGGTTGTGAATGATAAGGTTGAAATTAAATTTAAAGTAGAAAGCCGAGTTCCGCAATATTCTCTTTCATTGGATTCAAGATTAATTCATATCGAAACTGATAAGGAAATTGTGATCAGAAAGGCGAGTTTCCAGCTACTACTGGTACAGCCGAATAATTTAAGTTTCTATGAAACCATCCGCCAAAAGCTACTTTGGGGGAGAGATAAAAGAAATTAGTAATTTCTCAAAAATCATTACCTTTACAAGAATTTTTAAAATATACCCTAATTTTATATAAAAGCTAAAATATGAGCAGAATTTTCCCGGCAGGAGTTGCCACAGGTCAGTTAGTTACAGATATTTTTCAGCATGCAAAAGAAAACAAATTTGCATTGCCTGCAGTGAACGTAATCGGTTCTAGCAACGTAAACGCAGTAATGGAAACTGCAGCAAAATTAAACTCACCTGTCATCATTCAGTTTTCTAACGGCGGAGCATCTTTTAACGCTGGAAAAGGACTAAGCAATGACGCTCAGAAATCAGCTATTTTAGGTGGTATCGCAGGAGCAAGACATATTCATACCCTTGCTGAAGCTTACGGAGCAACAGTAATTTTACATACCGATCACGCTGCAAAAAAATTATTGCCTTGGATCGACGGTTTGATGGCGGCTAACGAAGAATTCTTCAAGCAAACCGGAAAATCTCTTTACTCTTCTCACATGCTTGATCTTTCTGAAGAATCTTTGGAAGAAAACCTTGAAATCTCTGCTGAATATTTCGAAAGAATGGCAAAAATGCAGATGACTTTAGAAGTTGAGATCGGCGTAACAGGAGGTGAAGAAGATGGTGTTGACAATTCTGATATCGACAATTCTAAATTATATACTCAACCTGAAGATGTAGCTTACACATACGAAAAACTGAAAGCGATTTCTGACAATTTCACTATTGCAGCAGCTTTCGGAAATGTACACGGAGTTTACAAATCAGGAAACGTAGTTTTAACTCCAAAAATCTTAGATAACTCTCAGAAATTTGTTCAGGAGAAATTTGGAACTGCTGATAAGCCAATTAATTTTGTATTCCACGGTGGTTCAGGCTCTACTTTAGAAGAAATCAGAGAAGCTATTGATTACGGGGTAATTAAGATGAATATTGATACCGATCTTCAGTTTGCTTACACAGAAGGAATCAGAGATTATATGGTAGACAATGTAGAATATCTGAGAACTCAAATCGGAAATCCTGACGGAGAAGAAAAGCCTAACAAAAAATTCTATGATCCTAGAGTTTGGGTAAGAAAAGGTGAAGAAACTTTCTCTAAGAGATTGGTAAGAGCATTTGAAGATTTAAATAACGTAAATACGCTTAAATAAATTATAATTGATAAAAGATGAGCGATAAGTGATTTCAAAACGCTTTTCCTCATCTTTTATCATTTTTCATACATCAATTATACAGATATGGCATTCGACTGGTTTAAAAGAAAAGCACAAAATATTACCACTTCTACCGACGAGAAAAAAGATGTACCGAAAGGATTGTGGCATCAGACTCCGTCAGGGAAAGTTGTGGAACACGACGAACTAAAGAAAAACAATTATGTTTCTCCTGAAGACGGATTTCATGTAAGAATCGGAAGTGCTGAGTTTTTCAGTATTCTTTTTGACGAAGGAAAATTCACTGAGCTCGATGCGAATGTTGAAAGTATTGACATGCTTCAATTTAAAGATACAAAATCGTACACCGACCGCCTGAAAGAGGTGAAAGCCAAAACCAAACTTACAGATTCTATCAGAAACGGAGTTGGAACTGTAAACGGAACTGAAATGGTGGTTTCATGTATGGATTTTGCTTTCATCGGAGGATCTTTAGGCTCTGTAATGGGAGAAAAAATCAGAAGAGCGATTGACTACTGTATAGAAAAAAGACTTCCGTATATGATTATTTGTCAGTCCGGAGGCGCAAGAATGCAGGAAGCAACGTATTCACTAATGCAGTTGGCAAAAGTTCAGGCGAAACTGGCTCAGCTTTCAGAAGCCGGACTTTTATACATCGCTTACCTATGTGACCCGACTTTCGGTGGAATTACAGCATCATTTGCAATGACTGCAGACATTATTATGGCCGAGCCAAAAGCATTGATCGGATTTGCCGGACCAAGAGTGATCCGTGAAACAATCGGTAGAGATTTACCGGAAGGTTTCCAAACTTCGGAATTTTTGCAGGAAAAAGGTTTCGTAGATTTCATTGTGAAAAGAACCGAAATCAAAGAAGTCGTTTCTAAAACAGTGAATTTATTAGCCGCAAAAGCTTAAAATTTAAACTAAAAATCATACAATCTCTCTCTATTTCGGGAGAGATTTTTGTTTGAATATTGGTGATAATTTATTTATTTTAAAATATAAACGGCTTGATTTTAAAGCCAAAAGCAATAAGCCAATTGCCAACAGCTAAACTATGAGGACTTTCAAAGTAATTTTCAATACAATTAGAAGCATGAGTTTTAAGAAAATTCTTAAGCTCTTATCTGCTGTTTTACCTCATCCCCTATTTTCAATTTTGAGTTTTTATGCAACGGTGAAAGCTTTTTCTATTGCACAAAAATTATATCCCAAAACGGCATCTAACAATGGCGAGGGAAATGCTTTCAGACATTCGCTTTGGTGTTGCTTAATTATGATGTATTGCAGCAAAATTTCTTCGCCCGAAAAAGCGTTGGATTTCTGCAAGAAAATTACAGATTTGCACGAAGAATTATTTCCAAATCAACCTTTAGAAACCAAAATGGATCTCCACAACAACAAAATCGGTATGGATTATTTCATGGAACTTTTACCGGGAATTCACCGTCAGTTTTTTGAGAAAAGTTTTTTCATTGATGAATTAAAGAAGAAAACCGTCAATGCAAAGGTTTTGAAAAATCTGGATGATGATTTTGCAGGAGAATTGGTTTATCTGGATGAGAAGTAAATTTTTTGTTCGTTAATTATCGTATAGTTTGTCATTCCGTAGGAATCTAAACTTTTATTTTAAAAGAAATTTTGCTGAGATTCCTACGGAATGACAAACATTCTGGGAATTTCTTCACGTCAACAGAAATTATATTTCATCACTTTTTGCAATCTGAAGTTTTTTTAACTAAGTTTAAACAATTAATTTAATCAAATGGTTCTCAGCAGAATTTGGTCGGCTTTCATTATCATCGCAATTGCAATTGCCAGTATAAAATACATTTCGTCTAACCACTACAAAACCATTTTCAATGATATGGTTGTAGGAAAAGGCGGTGACACGATACAAGTGGCAACTCAAAACATCAGTGCCCTTTCTCCAATCGTGAGAGACAGTTTGATGAAGAAAAATGATTTTGCAGACAGCAGAATTCATTATAAAACCGATTCTCTGAAACAAAACGTAAAAGTTTACCGAGTTCAGGAAGCAGACGGCGTGATCGGAACTTCAGAAACGGCAGTTAAAATATGTATCGGATTGATTGGAATTATGACGCTTTTCATGGGATTCATGAGTATTGCTGAAAAAGCGGGCGGAATTAATTTATTAAGTAGATTTATTCAGCCTTTTTTCTCAAGACTCTTCCCCGAAATTCCTAAAAACCATCCAGCGTTTGGTCATATGCTGATGAATTTCAGCGCCAATCTTTTAGGTTTAGACAATGCAGCAACACCATTCGGTTTGAAAGCAATGGAAAGTCTGCAGACTTTAAATCCAAATAAAGATACTGCGAGCAACTCACAGATTATGTTTCTCTGCCTTCATGCAGGGGGAATGACATTGATACCGGTTTCTATTATTGCAATCAGAGCTTCAATGGGATCAAAAACGCCAACGGATATTTTTCTTCCTTGCATGATTGCTACTTTTGCAGCGACAATGGCAGCAATGATTATCGTATCATTATATCAAAAGATCAACCTTTTAAAACCAATCGTTCTTGCTTATGTAGGTGGAATTTCAGCCCTTATTGCTCTTTTGGTCGTGTATTTAGTTCAGTTAAGTAAAAATGAACTCGATGATTTCAGCAAAGTTTTAAGTAATGGTTTAATACTTTTCATCTTCTTAGCCATCGTTCTTGGAGCTGTTTACAAAAAAATCAATGTTTTTGATGCCTTTATCGAAGGTGCAAAAGAAGGTTTTTATACCTGTGTGAAAATTATTCCTTATTTAGTCGGAATGTTGATTGCTATTTCTCTTCTGAGAACTTCAGGCGTTTTTGATGTTATTATTGACGGAATGAAATGGGTTGCTTATGCTACCAATCTCGACGCAAGATTTGTTGACGGACTTCCCACGGCTTTAATCAAACCATTATCAGGCTCCGGAGCTCGAGGAATGATGGTTGACACGATGGCAACTTTCGGAGCAGACAGTTTCCAAGGGAAATTGGCAGCAGTTCTGCAAGGAAGTTCAGACACGACGTTTTATGTGATTGCAGTTTACTTTGGCGCAGTAGCAGTAAAGAATACAAGATATACGGTAATTGCGATGCTTTTGGCTGATTTGGTGGGCGTTATTACTGCGATTGGATTGGCGTATTTGTTTTTTGCTTAAATGAAAAGAATATTTATAATCACACTCGTGTTTTTACTATTGATTGGTTGTAAAAAGGATCAATTAAACAATGAAGTGAATTCTAATGTCACTAAGAATAAAAATAGCACCGATTATATTGATTTTAAATATGATAAAGTGGTTGCTTTTGCAAGTGTAGATCCAATGGATTATTTTGACGGTAATTTTGATAAAGAATTGGATGTAAAAAAATTTAAAGATACCATCAGCAGAAAATTAGATTTAAATCAAATTAAAAAACTTAACGATATTTTAAGTGGAAAGGAAAATAGCAATCTTTCAGATTCAGCTATATCAGCAGATTGCTTTTATCCAAGACATAACATTATATTTTTAAAAGATCAAAAAGTAGTCAATTACATTTCAGTTTGTTTTGAATGCAGTCAGATCAAAAGTAGCAAACCAATATTGGCAAAAATGCAAAACTTTGTAGACTTTTTTAATTCTATCAATTTAAAGATGTTTTACAACCCATTAGACCATAAAGAATATTATGATTCTCTAAAATTTATCAACAACAAACATTAAACTTTAAACCAATTATGATTACAGATAAAGAATTCACATTACGATTAATACGTCAGTTATCTCAAGCTTTAGAAAAACTAATCTTAGACAAACCGGAAGAAAGTTTAATGCAGAAAGAACTCGATTTTGATTCTTTAATGAAAGATATTTTTAAATTTGATTTTAAGGAACTTTCATCAAAATCAAAAGAAGAAATCATTGAGATTGTTAACGAAAGGCAAGAAAGAGACCACAAAGATTATTATGAAATGCTCGGAAATCTTTTCTATTACAATGGTAAAGTAGTAAATAACAATGATTTTCTGGATAAAGCAAAAACCTTCTACGAATTTTATTTACAAACCAGTGGAATATTCTCCCTTCCCATTATCAACAGAATTAACGAAATCGCCAAAAATTGATTTTTCGGCAAAAACCAATAATGATCAGGCGATTATAGATGTCAAATAAAAACAATAAATATCTTCATATAAAATAAAAAAAGCACTTGAATAAAGTGCTTTTGTATTTTAGAATGTAATGCTGTAGCTTCCTGTGGAAGAAACGCTGGCTTTTTCAGCCTTCACATATTTTTTCACCCAACCCACGGAAGTGGAAACTACACAGGGATCTGAAACACCACCTGATCTTCTTGCTGATGAAACATTTCCTGCCTTATCTACGGTGTAGGAAATCGTAATTGAACCACTTGCAGAACAATTGTGATTTGGTTGTGCACCACCTCTTCCCATTGTTCCGGGAATGTAGCCTACCAATCTTCTGTCGATTCCTACTTTGCTGTCACCGTTTCCATCACCACCTAGAGGATCGCCATTGTTACCAATTCCATCACCTGTTCCCTGGCTTCCGGCTTTTGTTCCACGACCTTTGATAAGATTACCGATTGCTGCGGTTCCTTTTCCGTCACCATTTCCTGTTTTTGAATTGGCAGTTGTAGCTGAGCTTTTAGCCTTGGTTTTTGTAGTAGAAGTTGCTGTTGATTTTTTATTTGTCTTTGAATCTTCTTTTTTCGGAGCGGTAACTTTAGAGTTATTTCCGGTAATGATTTTATCTTTTACCTCGGTCTTTTTTGATTCAGGCTTAGGATCTGGAGTAATGACCGTTTTTGGTTCAGAAACCACATTTTCTACAGGTTCTGGCGCATTTTCTTCAGCTTTTGCTGCTAAACTTCCTTCTTGATTGGCTGGTTCGTCAATTCCTGCTCCGTTTCTGTTATCTCCAAAATTTACGAGCATCGTCGTCACAACTTCAGTTTCTTTCGGACGTTCTGAAGGTTTCATTTTATAGATGAATACGAACAACAGAATGGCAGACCAAATAAGCACAGATAGTCCCGCGCTCTTCAGTTTGTCTCTTTTTTCTTCTTCTCTATTGATGGTGTAACCTCTCATTTTGATTTATTCTTTTACCGTTGCAATGGCAATATTCAATTTATGCTTTTCTGCAATCTCCATTAAAAAAACCACGTCTTTATGCATAGTACTTTCGTCTGCTCTGATGGTAAATGACTTTGCAGATTTACTGTTAAGATCACTCACAATCGTTTGCTCTACCAATTCTCTCGCAACAGGTTTGTCATCCACATAATATGAACCGTCCCGTTTTACGCTTACCGTCATCGGATTCGGAATATTGTCTTCCACACTTCCCGTTTGAGGAAGTTTTACATCAATAGCACTTTGATTAGCTGCCGAAGAGGTGATCATAAAAAAGATCAACATCAACAAAATAACGTCGGTCATCGCCGCTAAGCTGAATTCCGGATGTGCTTTATTTCTTCTTTGAATTTTCATACTTGAATATTACAAAGGTTTATTAATTAAATCTAAAAATTCTCCCGAAACATTCTGCGTTCTCAAAACAAACTTATCGATTCTTGTCAGCAAAATATTATAGAAAAAGTTTGCCGGAATTGCCACTGCCAAACCAACTGCCGTTTGTCCCAATGCTGTATAAATACCTTCAGACAATGTTTTTGGAGAAAAGGCTCCTTCAGCATGCGACAAATCAAAGAAAGCAATGATCATCCCGATAACCGTCCCCAAAAGTCCTAACATCGGCGCAATACTTGGAACAACAGCCAAAAGATTCAGGTTTTTTTCCATATTGGCCACTTCAATTTGAGCCTGAGATTCCATTGCGCTTACAATATCTGAAACAGGTCTTCCCAATCTTGAAATTCCTTTTTCTAAAATTCTTGATTCCGGAGAGTTTTGTGTTTTGCAATAATCTGCTGCCGCATCAATTTTCCCGTCTCTGATGAAATCTTCGATGTTATTCATGAAGTTTGAATCTGTCTTTGTAGTCATTCTTCTGATATAGAAAAATCTTTCAAAGAAAAGATACACTGAGAAAACACCCAAAGCCAAAACGATTGCCATTACTATTTTAGCAAAAGCACCGCCATGAAACAGGATGTCCCAAAATGAAAATTCAAGTTTTTCAACAGGCACTGTAGGTACAGCGACCTGTGCAAATAAAATCTGAGTAAGTTCCGTTAACAGCATCAATTAGTTTATTTATAATGGTTTGAACGACAAAAATAAAGGAATATTATCAATACTTATCTTAAAATAAGCTTAAAATATGAGTTTAAAATAAATATTCCGCCTAAAAACAGCAAATTTCTTTCCAAAAAATATTTGAAAAGAAATTTACAGTGAATATTAGATGACGATTAGTCTTCGTCTACGATAATTTCATCTGGAGTAAACTCGCATTTAAGCCTGAAAGGAAGCGGAGTGTCAGATCCTGTATAGAAATCGTCGATGGTTCCTTTCCAAGTTACTTGTAGCTCGCCTTCTTCATTTTTATCAAACACAAGTTCGTTGTCATAAATGAAAGCTTCTTCATCATCAAACAAATCTACTTCGGTAAATATTTCATCTTCAGAATCATTGATTTCAAATGTTTTTCCTTCGATCTCTGAAGATTCTATAGGAAATTCAATAATCTCCAACGAAAGTTGAGGAAAATTGTACTGCAATGAATCATCATCCACATGATCTAAACTGTCATCCGTAATGACTTCTACTTCTAGAAAATGCTCTTGATTACTATAAACAGCCTTGCAGTAAGTGCTTTTTATATTGTACTTCAATGTTTCGTCCGGATGGTAAATTTTTAAAATCCCTTTCATTATTTCTTAAAAAAGAACAGTAATAGTATGATAGTTAAACGCTTTAGGCAAAGATAAAAAATTGTATGAATGTTTAAAATATTTTCAAAATTATTTTTTTATAAATAACGATTCTTCAAATCTGTTTTGAGCTAATATTCTTTATTTTTGTGTTTTAAAGATTTCATAATGAAAAACATCATATCAAAAGCTGTACTGGGATTAGGTTTAATAGTAAGTCTTGCTTCTTGCAGAAAAACCGACTCACCTCTAACCAAAATTACCCCAACCAATCTGGATTCTATTGCTGCAAACTATTACGAGCAGTATTTAAAATTATATCCTTTGGAAGCCACTTCGCAGGGAGATTTGAGATATAACGACCAATTGCCAATTAACATTGACAAAGATTTTATTTCGGGTGAAATTGCTTTTTACCATTCCGTACAAACTCAGCTTGAAAATGTTGATTACAAAGCTCTTTCAGATGAAGACAAAGTAGTTTATGATGTTTTGGATTTTACTTTAAAAGATAAAACTGAAAAATATAGCTATCATCCGGAATATATTCCTTTTTCTCAATTTGAAGGTTTACCGTTAAATTTCCCTCTGTACGGAAGCGGACAGGGAAGCCAACCTTTCAATACCGAAAAGGATTATGAAGACTGGTTAAGAAGAATGGAGAAATTTCCGGAATGGATGAACGCTGCTACAGAAAACTTCCGTGAAGGAATAACCAATAAAATCGTCCTTCCGAGAAAGCTTGTTATCAAAATGATTCCACAGATGAAAGCGGAAGAAATCATCACATCTGATTTTGATAAAAACATATTCTCCGGACCAATAAAAAATTTCCCGAAAAATTTTACTGCTGAACAGAAAGAAAAATTCACTAAACTTTATAAAGATGCCGTTGCTAAAAACATCATCCCGGCCTACACAAAAATGGGCGAATTTCTGGAGAAAGAATACTTGCCTAAATCCAGAGAAACAGACGGTTACAACAGTCTTCCAAAAGGAGAAGGCATTTACAAATATTATGTAAAAAGCTGGACAACTACCAACAAAACTCCGGACGAAATCAACAAAATCGGACAACATCAGGTTGCAATGCTTCGTGCCGAAATGGAAAAAGTAAAACAGCAGGTTGGTTTTACCGGAAGTCTGGAAGAATTTATCAATTCGGTAAAAACAGATCAAAAAGCTATGCCTTACAAAACCTCGAAAGAAGTTTTAGATGGTTTTAATGGAATTTTAGCGAAGATAACTCCGAAGCTGAAAACGATGTTCAGTGTAACGCCAAAAACTAAATTTGAAATCAGACAAACCGAAAAATTCAGAGAAGCAAGTGCGAGTGCAGAATACATACAAGGAACTCCAGACGGAAAAAGACCGGGGATTTTCTACATGCCACTTCCCGACCCTTCAAAATTCAACGTTACTTCAGGAATGGAATCTCTTTTTTTACATGAAGCCATTCCGGGACATCATTATCAGGTTTCTCTGCAGCAGGAAAACATAAAACTTCCTAAATTTATGCGATTCGGCTGGTTTGGAGCTTATGGTGAAGGCTGGGCACACTATTGTGAAACTTTAGGGCCTGAATTTGGATTATACACAGATCCCTACCAAAAAATGGGATATTTAAGCGATCAAATGTTGAGAGCAGTTCGTCTGGTAGTTGACACAGGAATTCACACCGGAAAAATGACGAGAGAAGAAGCAATTACTTATTTCCTAAGCAACATTGCTTACGACGAGGCAGGAGCAACTGCTGAAGTGGAAAGATATATGGCAATGCCTGGGCAGGCTTTGGGCTATAAAATCGGTTCTTTGAGAATCCGTGAACTGAGAGATCAATATCAAAAGCAGCTTGGAAATAAATTTAATCTTGCAAAATTCCATGATGAACTTTTAAGCCAAGGTTGTCTTCCGCTTGATGTTTTGAATAGGAAGATGGAGCTTTGGGCGAAGAAGCAGAAGTAATTTAATGAAAAACAGTTTAATCTTACTTGCTTTAACAATGATAATCAGCTGTAAAACTGATGAAAAGAACTCTTACGACAAATTTATTGTTGATAACAATATCATTAATAACGATACTATTAAACTTCTTGCAAAGTTTTCTGAATTAAAATTATTTAGAAGCGAAGTTGTCGAAAGCAAAACCAGAACTGCATATATCGTTCAGACTGTTAGTGGATATAATTTAGCAACGAAATTTGACAATTATAAAGCGAATGCTACCATTGAAAATGACACACTTAATATTTCGCTAAATAACAGCAATAAGTATTTTGGAAATGGCGTCCTAATCAAAATTTTTGACGGTCAGTTTTTCGTTAAAGACGTTGATCCAAAAACATTAAAAGGTGAGGATAAGTTTTTGTCTGCAAAACCTATTCTTCAAAAATTGGTGCTAAATAATGATCGGTTTAGCAAAAATGATAGTATTTACGGAGCTATTTATTATCACGCAACCGTCGAAAATCATATTGACAAAAAATTCAAGGGTTATTTCAGAACTAAAATTAAATCAGCAAAATGATAGCAGAATCTTTACAATCACTTTACACAAGAGATTTAAATAAATTAAAAACAGAAATTGAATCTTACCAAAACGAAAAAGCAATTTGGAAAATTGATAAAAACATTTTAAATTCCGGAGGAAATCTTTGCCTTCATTTGGTTGGAAATCTTAATCATTTTTTCGGAGCAATCTTAGGAAATTCAGGATATGTAAGAAATCGTGAAGAGGAATTTTCATTAAAAAATATATCGAGAACTGAACTGATAAAACAAGTTGAGGAAACTTTAAACGTAGTTATTTCAGCACTTGATCAACTTTCTAAAGAAGATTTGGCGAAAAATTATCCTATTGAACCATTAGGATATACAATGACAACAGAATATTTTCTGATTCACTTGTTTGGACATTTGAGTTATCATTTGGGGCAGATCAATTATCACAGAAGATTGTTGGATTTTCAATAGTCATCAATAATTTTCAAATCTGATTTTTACGGAAATTTAATCCAAAAAAATCCGAAGAAAGTTCCTCGGATTTATATTGTGATTACATTTCAATTTAGGTAGTCTGTCCACCATCCACATTCAACGTCACGCCGGTAATGTAACGAGCTTCATCACTTGCCAGAAACGCAACAGCCATTCCGATATCTTTTGGTTCTCCGTAATGCCCCAAAGCTACAGATTGTAACATTTGCGAGCTGAAAGCTCCGTCAGCCGGATTCATATCAGTATTAATGAGACCTGGCTGAATAATATTTACAGTAATATTTCTACTGCCCAGATCTCTTGCCCAGCTACGTGTGTAGGCTGCAAGAGCAGCTTTTGTTGCGGCATAATCTCCGATCCCCGGATAAGGGGAACGGCTTGCACCTGTCGAGCCGATGGAAATAATTCTTCCGCCATTTTTCATAAAAGGTAAAATGTTACGTACCGTATGAACAACTCCGTGAACGTTGACTTCCCATTGCTGCTGTAGCTTTTGAAGATCATTCTCTTTGTCAATTTCCCCGGTCACAAATAATCCAGCACTGTTGACCAGAATGTCAATTCCCCATTCAGAGGCTTCTTTGATGGCAAAATCTATTGAGTCCTTACCTCCGGTATCTGCCTTTACAGCTTTTGCTTTTACACCCAATAATTTTACTTCTTCTACAAGTGCCTGTGCTTTTTCTTCAGAATTCACATATGTGAAAATCACATTTGCACCTTCAGCGGCAAGCTGTCTTACGATTCCTGCGCCAATACCACGGCTCCCACCAGTTACGAAGGCTGTTTTGTTTTTTAATTTAGACATTATTTTAGATTTTTATAGATTTAAATATGAAAAATGACAGAACCTTTAGTGATTCCGGATTCCAAATCCTGATGTGCTTTTGAAGCGTCCCTCAGGTTATAAATTGTAGGATTGATGGTTCCAAAAATTCCTTTTTCAAATGCGTCGAACATATCTTCGGAAGCCAGTTTTATACTTTCGGCATCATTAAGATAATTACCAACTGAAGGACGGATGAGATTGATATTATTTTTGTCTAAAAACGATTTATCAATAGCAGGTTCTCCCGAAGATGAACCAAAAAGCACCATTGTTCCGCCGTTTTTGAGAAGCGTGAGAGACTGGCTGAAAGTCGCTTTTCCAACACCGTCGAATACAACATCCACCCCTTTGTTTTCTGTAAGATGATTTACTTCTTTTACCAGATCTTCAGAATCAAGAACCACAACGTGATCTATTCCGTGGCTTAAGGCGTAATTTTTCTTACCCGCACTTCCGACAGTTCCGATAACCGTTGCTCCCAGTGCTTTTGCCCATTTGCTTACGAGCGAGCCCACGCCGCCTGCCGCTGCGTGAACCAGAACAATATCTCCTTTTTTAACAGAATAAGCTTGCTTGATGAGCATTCTTGCCGTCAAACCTTTCGCCATCATCGATGCTGCTTCGTCGAATGACACATTATCCGGCAATCTGATCAAGTCGGATGCGTTGATCAATCTTCTTTCAGCATAAGCTCCTAAAGAAAAGAAATAACCAACCCGATCGCCGACTGCAAAGTCTGTAACATTTTTTCCTACTTGCTCAATCACGCCCGCTGCTTCTACGCCAATTGTAGCCGGAAAATTATTAAGTGGAAAAGTCCCATTGCGAAACATTATATCGACAAAATTCAATGCGATGGCTTCCTGACGAAGAACCACCTGATTGGCTGCTGGTTCCGCTATTATTGTACTTACAAATTCTAATACGGATGGCGAACCTTGTTTTTTGATCTGGATCACGCCGCTTTCTTGATGTATCATCTTTTCTAAAATTTTTAGTTATACTTTTTTAACAGGACAAAGTTGCGGAAGTGCGAAAACGTGTGCATTGACAAATGCAGTAAATTGATCTTGACATTTGTCAATCCCTTCGAGAGATTTTGTATTTTTACTTTCTAATTTTAATTGATATTTCTCTTGGCAACAATTTCCTTCGAAACGTTTTTTAAGTATGTAGAATCCAAATCTTCATTGATTTTGAATGCGGACGAAAAAGAACTTTTGCAATCTGCCTTCAAGACAAAACATCTGCGCAAAAAGCAATACTTGCTGCAGGAAGGCGAGGTTTGTAAATATATGTGCTTCCTGATAAAAGGATCCGGACGAATGTATTCGGTTAACGAAAAAGGCCACGAACACACTATTCGGTTTGCTATAGAAAACTGGTGGCTTGGAGATTATGAAAGTTATAATTATTTGACACCTTCACGTTACAACATCGAAGTACTGGAAGATTCTGAAGTCCTGATGATTGACCATAGCGGAATGCAAAAACTCATCGCCGAAATACCTGCGATAGATCTGATGGTGAAGAATATAGATCAAAAAGGAACCGTAGCCACTCAAAATCGAATTCATTCTTCGATAAGCCAAAGTGCAGATGAGCGTTACGATCAACTGATCAAATCCTACCCGGAATTTCTGAACCGTTTTCCTCAAAGTCTCATCGCTTCCTATCTCGGAATTTCTCCTGAAACGCTGAGCAGAATCCGAAAAAATAATCTGAAAAAGTAAATTGAAAACGACTACTCTTGATAAAGGTCAATTGATTTATTTGATAAATGTCAAGGGTTTGTCAAGGATGCAATTGATAATTTTGTTCTTATAAATTAATCAAAAAATAATTACAATGAACACATCATCAACACTTTTACAGGACAGCTTATTATTAATCTGGAACAACCGCAATTCAGCCGAAAGACTTGAGCTGATGGAAAAAATCTACACTCCCGATATTTCATTTTTCGAAAGCAATGAAAGTGAAGCTTTTGTAGGATTTGCAGCGATTGACAAACTTATTCAAAAAATACAGCAAGACTGGCCTTCAGATTTTGAATTTGTCTTAACCGAGGCTCCGAAATCGAATCACAACATTCAGCATATCGTTTGGCAATTGGGTGTTCCGGGTCAACAGACGATTGCTAAAGGCGGAGATATAGCAATCACAGATGGCGGAAAAATAAAATCTTTGTATTTGTTTTTAGGAAGCTAAAAATTTTATTACAACGTTTTAAAATTATTGCTTCTTAAACCACCCCGTCAAAAATTTTCTGAATTTTCGCCACCCCTCCAATGGAGGGGGATTTTGAGGATGGCAATTTTTTATTTGTCGAACATCATTTTTGTAATGAAATCTTTCTCACCCTTTCCTCTTGCCGGAGAATACTCTCTTCCGTAGAAAATAATCTGAAGATGGAGCGTATTCCAAACTTCTTCTTTCCAAAGATTTTTAGCATCTTTCTCGGTTTCTACAACGTTTTTTCCGGAAGTCAACTTCCATTGCGTCATTAATCTGTGAATGTGTGTATCGACGGGAAAAGCAGGAAACCCGAAACCTTGGCTCATGACTACAGAAGCAGTTTTGTGACCCACTCCGGGAAGAGCCTCTAATTCTTCGTAAGTTTGTGGCACTATTCCGTTGTGTCTTTCCAAAAGAAGTTCAGCCATTCTTTTCAGGTTTTTAGCTTTCGTATTGGAAAGTCCGATTTCTTTAATGAGTTCTTTAATTTGATACTCTTCCAATTTCGCCATTCTTTGCGGTGTTCCCGCAACAGCAAAAAGTTCGGGAGTAACCTGATTGACTTTTTTATCGGTTGTTTGAGCAGAAAGAGCAACTGCGACCATCAAAGTGTAAGGATCGGTGTGGTCTAAAGGAATAGGAACTTGCGGATATAATTTCTCTAATTCTGACTGAACGAGCGCCGCTCTCTGCTTTTTTGTCATTTAATCATTAAATTTGAACAAAAATAAATCATTATGCTGAAAGTAGGAGATAAATTACCCAATTTTGAAGGAATCAATCAAGATGGACAAGCCGTAAATTCGGAAAAATTAATGGGAAAGAAATTGGTTATTTTCTTTTATCCGCAAGCCAATACTCCGACGTGTACGGTAGAAGCGTGTAACCTCAGCGATAATTATTCTCAGTTGGAAAAAGCAGGATTTCAATTATTGGGAATCAGTGGAGATTCGGTTAAAAAGCAAAAGAATTTTCATAATAAATTTGCGTTTCCTTATGATCTGATTGCGGATGAAAACCGTGATATCATTGAGAAATTCGGGGTTTGGCAGGAAAAGAAGACGTTCGGAAAAACCTATATGGGAATTGTAAGAACCACTTTTATTTTTGATGAAAAAGGAATCTGCACACGAGTGATTGAGAAGGTGACTTCGAAGACTGCGGCTGAGCAGATTTTAGAGGAATAATTTCAAACACAAATTGCGCAAATATTTTCACAAATTACACAAGCATCATAGCGTTTATTCGTGAAAATATTTGTGTTGTTCGTGTTTAGTTATTCCGTTTCATAATACATTAACTCTTCATCTTCATTGGGAAGTGTGACGTACTTCTGAAATTTTAATCCTAGTCTTTCAATTAATTTTTGAGAAGAGAAATTGTCTTTTGCAGTAATCGCCGAAATTTTCGTTAAGCCAAAATCGTCCATTCCGATGGATTTTACTTTTTGAGCAGCCTCAAACATATAGCCTTTGCCTTCAAATTTTTCCAAAACAGAAAAGCCAATATCAACGATATCTAAACCTTCTCTTACAAAGATTCCTACTCCACCGATTTTGATATTTCCATCTTTTAATTCGATTAAATAATTCCCAAATCCCACTTTTTCAAACTGCGGAAGAAATTTAGCTTTTATATAATTTTCAGCATCAGCAAGAGAATTGATGTTTCGGTCACCGATAAACTTAATAAAATTCGGCATATTATAAAGCTCCAAAATAAGATCTGCATCTTCCAAAGACATCGGACGAATGATTAATCTTTCCGTTTCGTAAACTTTATTTTCGTTTTTTGACAGGCTTTTTCTTTGGCTCATCTTTCGGTTCTTCTTTCTTTTCGATTTTTAAAAGTCGAGGATTATTGGTGCAATTTTTTTTGTAAAGTTCAATATAGGTTCCGTTGTCTTTTACATTTGAAACTGTACCAGTCGATTTATTTACTGTCAATGTAAAATGGTTTTTCTGATAAGGACATTCTTTCGAGGTTACCTTTCCTAAATCCAAATAATAATTCTCTTTATCTTCATAATGATTGGCAGCAACATCTACAAATTGCTCGTCGATCATATAACCGTCCAAAACAGCGGCCAAAGCAGCCTCTTCAGCATTGTCAATCTTTCCTATGAAACCTTTTAAATCTTTAATATCTGTGATATAATTCACCTTTCCAGAGGTCGAGTAGACGATGTAATAAAAACTATCTTCTGCCGGGCTCAAATTGAAACCTGAAAACTGCGGCACATAATCTTTCTTTGTTCCAGAAGTTCTAACCTCTGTGTTTTTACCATAACTATTGTAAACCAATGCCCAAAAATCAAGCTTTTCGTTAGGAATAATTCTAGCTAAAACCCCTTCCACACTGGAAAACTTTTTCTTAGTCTGAGAAAATGCTGTGATTCCTAAAAATAGAAACAGAGAAATAAAAATGCGGTTGTGATATCTTACCATAATTGAGATTGCGGCAGAAACTGTGCCATTGCTTTACATATATTTTTCGCCTTTTTTAAGGCTTTTTAAATCTAAAACATAGTCTTTAATCTGCTGATCATGTTCTCTCGGGCAAATCAATAAAACTTTGTCTGTATCTACAACGATAAAATCCTTCAATCCGTCTATGACGACCGCTTTATTATTTTTAACATGTAGAATATTGCCTGTAGAATCGTAAGTAAGGGCCGTTTTGATGTTCACTGCATTATCGTTTTCGTCTCTTTCGCTGTTTTCAAAAACTGAAGTCCAGGTCCCGAGGTCGCTCCAGCCCAAATCTGCAGGAATTACATATACGTTTTTTGCTTTTTCTAAAATCCCGTTATCGATAGATATTTTCTGAATCTTCGGATAAATGAGCTCAATACAGCTTTCCTCAGCTTCAGCATTATATTCGCATGCAGTAAACTGTTGAGTCATTTCCGGAAGAAACATTTCAAATGCTTTATGGATTGAATTTACATTCCAAATAAAAATACCAGCATTCCAAAGGAAATCACCACTTTCCAGAAAGCTTTTAGCGAGTTCAAGCATTGGCTTTTCTGTGAAAGTTTTAACTTTATAGTAATCAGAATCTTTCTTCTCAACAAACTGAATATAGCCATACCCTGTATCTGGTCTTGTAGGCGTAATACCCAAAGTCACCAAATAATCGTGTGTGGAAGCAATGTTAAATGCCAACTCTACCTTTTCTAAAAACGTTTCTTCTTTTAAGATTAGATGATCTGCAGGAAGCACTATCATCGTCGCATCAGGATTAACCTCTGCGATTTTGTTGGCCATGTAAAGATTACAGGCGGCAGTATTTTTCATCAAAGGTTCACCAACAACATTTTCTGCAGGAATCTCAGGCAATTGCTGATGAGAAAGGTGTACATATTCTTTATTGGTAATGACAAATATATTATCATTAGGAATCACCTTACTGATTCTGTCATAAGTCTGCTGAATCATGGTACGACCCGTTCCTAAAATATCCTGAAATTGTTTTGGGAATTTCTGTGTGCTCAGAGGCCAGAATCTGCTACCGATTCCTCCCGCCATAATCACACAGTATTTATCTGATTTTGACATATTTAACTACATTTTTTCACTCTCGCCAAAGGTTTGAAAGAGTACTTCCTTCCTGTAGCCAGATTAAGACAAAGATAGTTTTTTTTAATCAGACCTTCCAATAAATACTTTTGATCCCGATAAATGAAGTTTTCACCTTTCATAAGTTGCTCTATATAAATTTCATCATCATCCAGATTTTCAATATGAAAATACTTCACCAAATCCGGGCTTGCCATGAAATTGGCTTTTGGCGATTTAGAAAATTTAAGTATAATCGGTTTTAAATCATCCTCATATACTTCCAGACTTTCCAAAAGCATGATTCTGAAAGTATGTTTCCATTCATTTCCGTGAGGAGAAATTCTTCTTCCAAATTTTTCGAAGGCAATTAAATGCGCCAACTCGTGAGTCAGCACAAAGAAAAAAAGCTGTGGTTGTAATGTCGAATTGATCGTTATCTCATGAGAAAGATCCCGAAGTTTCCTGTAATCTCCAAGCTTAGAATTTCGGTTTCTTGTAATTTTAATGTGAATAGAATGATCAGAAAACCAATTCCTTAAATGATTTAGAGTGTTTTGAGGTAAATATTTTTCTAAAGACTGAATAGACATTTTACAAACTTAATGGAATTCCTGCATAGAAATTCAATAATTTAAGACTGAAAAGATAATTATATTTTGCCTGCTCCACAGAACCCTGAGCGTTTGCGTAATTGTTTCTGGCAACATTTAAATCATAAATTGTTGTACGACCTGCCGCATAGCTTTTATCTGCAAATTCCATTGCCAGTTTGGTACTTTTTTCTGCTTCAACGGATGCTAAATACACTTCATAATTGGCATCAACATCAAATTGCGCCTTTTGCACGTTTTGTTTTACCGTTTGCTTTTGTTGGTCTAAAGAATTTTTAGCAATACTTTCATTGATTTTAGACTGCTCTACCTGAAGCTTGGTAATTCCTTTATTAAAAATCGGAATGTTTATCGAAACTCCACCCTGCTGACCAAAATTGTCTTTGTATTGCTGGAAAAATGTTCTTTCATTAATATAAAATAATTCACTACCAACATTATTGGTATTCAATAAATTATTATAAAAACTTCCAACTCCGATACTTGCAGTCACCGTTGGCCAAAAAGCAGTACGGGTAACTTCAGTCTGAGCCAAGGCAGATTTAATTCTGCTTTCAGCAGCTTTTATTTGGGGCTGGCTTTCGTAAGCTGTATTTAAAACATCATCAACAGAAATCAATTGCGGGCTCAATTGCTCACCAATTTCTACGTTTTCAACATCAAAATCTTTGTAATCCTGCAATTGTAAAAGCTGAGCCAACGCAAACAAACTTCTGCCAACATTGATTTCGGCAGTTTTCAGGTTTTGCTTTTCTCTTGCCCAAGCCGCTTCTGCTTCTGCAACAATTGTTTGAGCTGTTGTACCGACATCTGTGGTTATTTTTGCTCTGTCGAATTGCTTTTTGGCGTTTTCAGTCGCACTTTGAGAAATCTTCACGATTTCTTTATTCAATAAAGTGGTCAAATATTGTTGAGCAATCTGAAGAGAAATGTCATTTTTTATGGTTTCAATATCGTACTGACTTGCTTCTACATCAAACTGGGTTTTTCTGACTGTTTTTTCAAGTCTTCCGTTATTGTAAAGTAAAATATCTGCCGAAATGTTTGCATTGTTACTAAACCTGTCGTTTCTGATACTTCCCGTCCCTAAAGAAGCCTGGCCGAAACTTACATTGTTTCCTACATTGGCAGAAACCGACGGAAGATAATTATTCTGAGCAATTTTCAGATTGACATCCTGAATTTGTTTCGAATATTGATTTTGAATGACCTGAAGATTATGCTCTACTGCGTAATCTACACATTCTCTCAAAGACCACTTTTTCTGAGCGCTCAGACCCAGACCAGATAATCCTAAAATAATCATCAAAACTTTTTTCATACGTAGATATTTATTGCTTTTTACCGATTAGACGAAGAGAATTGAAAAAAGTTACAATTTTAAAAAATTCTTGTTTCATTTTAATGAAAGTTTTGGGAATTTTGCATCATGACAAACGAAGAATATCAGGAAGCCGTTGAGTGGCTTTTCGTTCAAGCTCCAAATTATCAGATAGATGGTGAAAAAGCTTACAAACCAGGACTTGATAATATTACAAAACTCTGCGATTTTTTTGGTAATCCGCAGGAGAAGATTGAATGCATTCACATTGGTGGTACCAACGGAAAGGGTTCTACCAGCAATATGCTGGCATCTGTTCTTCAGGAATCGGGTTATAAAATTGGTTTGTACAATTCGCCTCATCTGATTGATTTCACCGAAAGAATTAAAATAAATGGTGAAAACTGTGATAAAGAATTTGTTTTTCAATTTATTCAAAGGCTGAAAACCTTACCGGAAGATATTCTGCCCTCTTTTTTTGAATTTACAACGATTATGGCGTTCGAATATTTTCATCAAAAGAAAGTTGATTTTGCTATCATTGAAGTTGGTTTGGGAGGAAGATTAGATTCTACGAATATCATTAAACCATTAGTTTCTGCAATCACCAATGTTCAGCTTGATCATCAGAATATTTTAGGAAATACCATTGAAGAAATTGCTTTTGAAAAAGCAGGAATTATTAAGACAGATGTTCCGGTGATTTTTGGTGATGATAATGAAGTAGTTAAAAATATTATTAAAGTTAAAGCTGAAAAAGAAAACACGATTTTCATTGACGCTACTCTATTAAAAACAAATTTAAAATCAGATTTAAAGGGAAAATACCAGGAAAAGAACATTCGGGTTGTTTTAGCCTTAGTTGAAGAGCTTAGAAAATTAGATGTAAAAATTTATGACGAAAATCTAGAAAAGGGATTGCTAAATGTCCATCAGAACACTGGATTCATCGGCCGCTGGTTTGAATTTTCACAAAATCCTTTGACGATTTGTGACACGGGACACAACCAAGCGGGATTGGAATATGTTTTTTCACAATTAAATTCCATCCCGAAACACAAACATATCGTTTTAGGTTTCGTGAATGACAAGAAAATTGATGATGTCATGACGATACTTCCCGAAAATTCTGAGTTCTATTTTGCAAAACCGTCGATAAATAGAGGTCGCAACCCCAAAGAATATGAAGATTTATTACTTCAAGCAAAAATAATTTATAAAATTTTTGATTCTGTGCAAGAAGCCTATCTTTCTGCAAAACAACAAGCTACACCAGAAGATTTGATTTTTATTGGCGGAAGCAACTTTGTAGTCGGAGAATTTTTAGAAAAAAACTTGACTGATATAAAATAAGTATGTATATTTGCACCACTCAAAACGAGAAATCGTCTAGGGCTCTTAGCTCAGTTGGTTCAGAGCATCTGGTTTACACCCAGAGGGTCGGGGGTTCGAATCCCTCAGGGCCCACAAAGGTTTACTGAAACCTTTCAAAAAAATTCAGGGCTCTTAGCTCAGTTGGTTCAGAGCATCTGGTTTACACCCAGAGGGTCGGGGGTTCGAATCCCTCAGGGCCCACAAAAACTCTCAGATTATTCTGAGAGTTTTTTATTTTATGCCTATTCATGGGAGTTGCAGGATTTTTTTACAAATTATTGAAAAATACTACCTCATCTTTCGTAGAAGTAATCCTAGCTTAAAAAAATCAAGACTTCTTAAATTTGGTTTATTCGAAAGAAGATTTTTAATTAAATTCTTTTCCAAGATACTATAAAAGAATAGAAACAAGGTGCCTAAATTCTTTTTTTTCAGCTTTTGAGCTATGAAAAACACTTTAATATCTTTTATGTAGATGAGGTTTTCAGAATTTTGAGAAAGTTGATACAATGAATCTATTGCGGTTTTCGTTTTATCTAAAAAAACATCATTGGCGGTTTCATCAATATGAATGACCGGATTATTAATTGCAGAAAATTTCACATTCCCAAGTTCCATCTTTTTAGCAAAAACGTAATCTTCATATCCGTAATGAATCAACTCTTCATGAAATGGAAACTTTCTAAAAACCTCTTTCTTAATGACAAAATTGACCGTTTTGAAAACCGCAAAATCTGTCGAATTATTTCCTGGAAAAATTTCTCTTTCAACTGAATATTTATTTCGCAAACTTTGTGAGTACAGTGGGGAAATTTTGAAGTTGCCATAAATAACCTCTACTCGATTATCCTGATTAATTTCATTTAAATAATTAGATAGAAAATCCCTGTTTTCAATTTTAGCATCACAATCTAAAAAAAGCAAATAATCACCTTCAGCATATTGTAAAAAAAGATTACGTATTTTCGATCTTCCGATATTTTTTTCGAGTAAGATAAAGTTCTTTACTTCGTTTTGAAGTTCTCTATTAATTGTTTTGAAATTTTCATCAGAAGCATCATCAATTAAAATAATTTCTGCATCTATACGATTCTCTTCAATTTCTTTTTTCAGGTCGAAAACAAGTTCCCGAACATCAAAATTATAGACCGGAATACATACAGAAAGCTTCATTCAAATTAAATTTTATCAATGATTTGCTGTACGTGTATTTCCTCCAGGCAAGCCCAATCTCCACGATAGCATTCCTTATCACCAAAAACAGAACAGGGTCTGCAAGTGAGATCATTAATTTGGACAACATCATCCTCACTTTGGCCGAAACCTAAAAACCCCGCATAAGGATGCGTGGATCCCCAAATAGAAACGCAACGAGTTCCTACAATACTCGCTAAATGCATATTAGCTGAATCCATCGAAATCATTACTTCAAGTTGAGAAATTCTATTCAGTTCTTCAGAGAGATTAAGTTTTCCGGCTAAACTTTGAGTGTTTGGAATTTGTTTCACCCAGCTTTCAAGAGTTTCTATTTCTTTTTTTCCACCACCGAAAAAGTAAATGGTATGCTTTTCTGCTAAAATTTTTATGAGTTCGAAAGATTTTTCCAGCGGCAACATTTTACCTTTATGTTGGGCAAAAGGCGCAAAACCAATTCCAGATTTTTTATCAGAAATTGGCCTTAATTGATGCGAAAGTTCTACTGTAAATCCCATATCCCGAAAAACATCAGCGTACCGTTCTACTGTAGATTTGAGTTGTTTTTTGTTTAAATTCCAAACATCTGTAAGTTCTTCTTTCTCTTCTTTTCCTTTATTGATTTTGAAGACTTTCAACCCTTTTCGCGCATAAATTTTATCTAAAATCTTTGTGCGTATTACATCATGCAAATCTGTAATATAATCCGGACGAAACTCCTTCAATAATTCTTTAGACAATCTTCGAAGTCCTAAAAAACCTTTGTAATCATCAAGATCGATTCCTTTGAAGATAACATTCGGAATACCAGCATATAAAGCCTTAAAATTGCTTCGAGAAACCATTACAATTTCCACCTCCGGATTTTGCTCCAGAAATTCCCGAAAAACAGGAACTGTCATGGCTACATCTCCAAAAGCGGAAAAACGATATGCTAAAATTCTAATCACAACTAAGATTTCAGTTGATATGCAACTGCATAAAATTTGATCTGTTTGGTCATTGCCATTAGTCCGTTGGCTCTGGAAGGGGATAAAAATTCCTGCAATCCGATTTCAGAAATAAATTCAAAATCAGAATCCAGAATTTCCTGTGTAGAATGGCCGCTGTAAATGCTTACCAGCAAAGAAACGATTCCTTTTGGCAGAATTCCGTCAGAATCTGCATTGAAAAATAGTTTTCCATCTTTGTATTCAGCATCAATCCAGACTTTACTTTGGCAACCTTTAATCAGATTGTCATCAGTTTTCTTGTCCTCCGGAAGACCTTTAAGTTCTTTACCCAGATCAATGATATACTCATATTTCTGCTCCCAGTCTTCAAGAAAAGCAAATTCGTCGATTATTTCCTGCTGATTTTCTTTTATGGTCATTTCTATACTTTCTTTTGGCAAAGATAACCAATTTAAAAAAGATAATTTAAAACAGATTTAATATGAAAAGCGATTTGTAATAATCTTTAAAAGATTTTATTTTTTGTTTTAAATATTTAGAAAAACATAAGGTTTGTCATCCCGTATGGATCTGGACACGAATCTCTCCATTCTATTTTCTTATATTTCGCCTAGATCCCTCCGGGATGACAAACTTCGTTGAAATAATTTTTAAGAAAAAAAAGAAATAACAAAAATCAAAGGGAAGCTGTTTCAAAAACGTCCAACAATTTCACCTCTTCATTTTCCCAACACAGAATTTCGGAAGCGTTTTCCAACTCAGGTTGATAGTTTTTTCGCCCTTTATTTAAAATTAAACTTACAGCTCTAGCAATATTTTCTGGTTGATGATTTTCTATAATTTCGCCTACATCAAATTGATTTTTGATATTTACCATTTCAGGAAGCGGAGATAAAATTAGAGGAACTCTTGCCTGAATGCAGTCTAAAACTTTATTAGGAAGAGAAAATTCGTAACTCTCGCCTCCGTTTTCTTCAATGCTCATTCCTACGTCGACGTTTAAAGTAATTTTTCTTAAATCTTCCGGAAGCAATTTTCCTAAAAACTTAACTTTATTCTGAAGGTTTTCTTTGATAACTAAATCCTCATATTCTTTTTTCTTCGGACCATCGCCGGCAATTTTAAAAACAACATTTTCAAGATGATGCATTGCCAAGATTGCTTTATCAATTCCACGAAAAGGATTAATTGCGCCCTGATACAGAAGAATCTTCGGATTATTTTCTGGAATTTCTATTTTAAAATCAATTTTTCTAGGAGCATTTTGAACGACAACAGGTTTGATTCCGTATTTATGATGAAACCATTGTGCATAACTTCCGCTTGCGGTAATCATGAATTTTAGATTCGGAACAATTTTATTTTGCAGATAGCGCCATATTTTTTGAGACATTTTACCCTGAACAGCAGGCATTTCCGAGAAAATTTCGTGACTGTCAAAGATTAAGGGAATATTTAATTTTTTAGATAAGAGATAATTTGGCAGTAAAGCATCCAAATCATTTGCGTGAAGAATGGTATTTTCGTCAGCTTTTTTCTTCAATTCTTTATAAAGCTTCCAATTAAATTCAAAATAAGCAGTTTTTAAAGTTTTAGAAATAAGATTTATTCTTGAAAAAGGATATGGACGAGACATTTGTTCTTCTCCACCCCAATTGTTACCGATTAATTCAACATCATAGCCGTTTTGATGCAATGTTCTGCAGACTTTTTCGATTCTCTGGTCGGTGTAAAGGTTGCTGAATGCGGAAGTCAATACTTTTTTTCGAGCCATTATTTCTTCTTTGCTGTCAATAAATGATAAACCTGTACAAAACAGATAACTCCATTTGGAATAATAATCGGCCAAAGCAGACCGCTGAAAATTCCGTAGATAACAAAACAGATACATCCTACCAAATTGACAATTCTGATTTTGGTTAAATCTTTAAGTATAAAACTCAAAACGATGAAAACTGAAGCGGCATAGCCGATGTAATTTGTAATTTCGGAGCTCATGAGAAAAATTTGAGGAGGACAAACTTAGTCATTTTCAGTAAGATAAAAAACTTTTATCTGCCATAAAGTCATTAATTGTTTTTTGGTAAAATATTTGTAATTTAGATATAGAATAAACGATAAATGTTGTCGTTATTCCAATTTGAGATACAATATTATGGATTATAAGTTTTCACAAGGTTTGAGCCAAGTGTTCAAACAAAGCAAAAATGAAGCTAAGCGGCTGAAAAGTGAATTTCTTAATACAGAACATCTACTTTTAGGTATTATAAAAACAGAAAACTCTGCAAAAGAAATCCTTCAAGGGCTCAACGCCGATTTAACACAAATCAGAAGAAAAATTGAAACTTTAAATACAGCAAGTCTAAATCCTATTTCTGAAGAGGTTACCAATATTTCATTCACCAAAATGGCAGATCATTCCATTAAACGTGCAGAATTAGAATGCAGACAATATAAAAGCAACGAGATCAATACCGTTCACTTGCTTTTGGGCATTTTATACAAATATGAGGATCCTACTTCAAGTATTTTGGGAGCTTACGACATTGACTATGAAGGAGTTTCAAGAGAATATCAAACGATGCTGAAAAATTCTGGTCAGACACCTCAAAACTCAGCTTACGATGACGACGACGACAGAGAAGAATTTGAGCAAATGAGAAAGCCTACAGGAAATTTAGGCTCTGCAAAAAGTAAAACTCCAACATTGGATAACTTTGGAAGAGACTTGACTTCTTTGGCTAGAGACGGGAAATTAGATCCTGTAATCGGTCGTGAGAAAGAAATTGAAAGAGTTTCTCAGATTTTATCTAGAAGAAAGAAAAACAATCCGTTGTTGATTGGTGAGCCTGGTGTTGGTAAATCTGCCATCGCTGAAGGTTTGGCTTTAAGAATTCAACAGAAAAAAGTTTCCAGAGTTCTTTTTGGTAAAAGAGTTATCACGCTTGATTTGGCAAGTTTAGTTGCCGGAACAAAATACCGTGGTCAGTTTGAAGAAAGAATGAAAGCCATCATGACGGAACTTGAAAAGAACCGTGATGTAATCTTATTCATCGATGAGTTGCACACAATTGTTGGAGCAGGAAGTTCTACAGGAAGTTTAGATGCTTCCAATATGTTCAAACCAGCTTTGGCAAGAGGAGAAATTCAATGTATTGGTGCTACAACTCTTGACGAGTACCGTCAGTACATCGAAAAAGATGGTGCTTTAGAAAGAAGATTCCAGAAAGTAATGGTAGAGCCTACCAATATTGAGGAAACAATTCAGATCTTGAATCAGATTAAAGATAAATATGAAGAGCATCACAATGTCGTGTATACTGAAGAAGCAATTCTTGCTTGTGTCAATTTGACATCAAGATACATTACAGACCGATTTTTACCGGACAAAGCAATTGATGCGATGGATGAAGCGGGATCTCGTGTTTATATTAAAAACATGAAAGTTCCTACTGAAATCATTGATTTTGAAAAGAAAATCGAAGACATCAAAGAACTAAAGCAAAAAGCTGTAAAAGCTCAGGATTATCTGGAAGCAAGAAAGCTGAAGGATGAAGAAGAGCGTTTGCAAATGGAATTAAATTCTGCTCAGGATCAGTGGGATAAAGACGTCAAAGAGAAGAAAGAAACGGTTTCTGAAGAAAGTGTTGCTGAAGTAGTATCAATGATGAGTGGTGTTCCTGTGACGAAAGTTGGTAAGAACGAGCTGGATAAATTGGCCGGAATGGATAATAATCTGAACGGAAAAGTAATAGGACAGGAAGACGCTGTAAAAAAGGTTGTGAAAGCAATCCAAAGAAACAGGGCCGGATTGAAAGACCCGAACAGACCGATTGGAACATTCATTTTCTTAGGAACAACGGGTGTTGGTAAAACCGAGCTGGCAAAAGTAATGGCAAGAGAACTCTTCGATTCTGATGAAGCTTTGATCAGAATTGATATGAGTGAATATATGGAGAAATTTGCGGTTTCTAGATTAGTTGGTGCGCCTCCGGGATACGTTGGATACGAAGAAGGTGGACAATTAACTGAAGCAGTGAGAAGAAAACCTTATGCGGTAGTTCTGTTGGATGAGATTGAAAAAGCGCATCCAGATGTGTTCAACATCTTGTTGCAAATCTTAGATGAAGGTCATGTTACTGATAGTTTAGGTAGAAAAATTGACTTCAGAAATACGATTATCATCCTTACTTCAAACATCGGAACCAGAGATATTAAAGACTTCGGTGATGGTGTAGGATTTGGTACGAATGCTAAGAAAACCAACTCAGATTCTAGAACAAGAAGTACGATTGAAAACGCTCTTAAAAAAGCATTTGCTCCGGAATTCCTAAACAGAATTGATGACATCGTTATCTTCAACTCTCTTGAAAGAACCGATATTTCTAAAATTATTGATATTGAATTAGGCAAACTATATTCAAGACTTGAAAAATTAGGGTATAAAGTAGATTTAACTACAGAAGCCAAAGATTTCATCTCTGAAAAAGGTTGGGACAAAGATTTTGGTGCACGACCATTGAAGAGAGCTATTCAGAAGTATATTGAAGATTTATTGGCAGAAATGTTGGTGAATAAACAATTAACTGAAGGAGAGACAGTAACTTTAGATTTAAATGAAGCTAAAGACGGATTAGAAGGAAAAACTCAGAAGACTAAAAAGTCTGCAATTGAGAAATCTTAATAATAATTAATTTTAAATTAATAATGAAAGCATCGGGAAATTTCCGATGCTTTTTTGTTTTTATTTCTCCCACATATCTCACAGATTTTCACGGATGCTGTTGCAGAAATTTAGAATAATGACTTAAAAATCTGATTGATCAGTAAAATCTGCGAGAGTAAAATGTTTTCTCCCCAATTATCTGCGTAAATTTTAAAGTCCCACCACAAAACCTACACTCGGAATCAATCCGCCAGAAAAAACACTGCTGTTTTCTTTGTACAAAACATTATACATCAAACCGATTTGCATAAAAGAATTATTCCCGATTTGCTGCATATATCCACCACCTAAATAAAGAGCGGTCTCCTGCTGATTATCTTTAAAATCATAAAATTTATCTTCATAATTGATAAAGAAATGCTGCAAATTACCACTCACAAAAAAAGATCTCGCAAAATAATAATTCACAAACGGCCCAAAACCAAACATCGTCGATTTATAAAAATCTGAAGTCTGCCAGGAAACGCTTCCAATTAAACCAGCTTCCAAATCATTGGTTAGACGATACCCTACTCGTGGAGCAACTTGAAGATTAAAATAAGAATTGCTTCCAAATCCAACGCCTAAACCACCACCGAAAGTCCACTTATTGGTTTCAGTTGTTGGTGTTCCTACAGAAACCTGAGAAAATGATAATCCTGAAATCAGAATGAATGAAGAAATAAATAGTTTTTTCATATTTAAATATTTTTGTTTGGTGAAAATTAAAACAATTTATGATTCTATCGTTTTTATCAATGCATAAAATTATCATTTTTTTTGTGAATAGGATTATCGTAATTTTGCTGCTCAACTAAGAACTCCCGTTAAGAGTTTCGTAAAATTGAATACATGAAAGTAGTAGTAGGCCTCTCTGGAGGTGTAGATTCGAGTGTTACAGCGTATTTGCTGCAGCAACAAGGTCACGAAGTTGTGGCTTTATTTATGAGAAACTGGAACGATGCTTCCGTAACTTTGGAAGACGAATGCCCATGGATTGAGGACAGCAATGATGCCTTAATGGTTGCCCAGAAATTGGGAATTCCGTTTCAGGTGATTGACATGAGCGATTTGTATAAGGAAAGAATCGTTGATTACATGTTTGATGAATATCAGAAAGGAAGAACTCCGAATCCTGATGTTTTGTGTAACAGAGAGGTGAAATTTGATGTTTTTATGAAAACGGCAATGTCTTTGGGTGCTGATAAAGTGGCAACCGGACATTACGCAAGAGTAGATTCTACTTTTGATGAAAACGGAAAGGAAATCTTTCATCTTTTGGCAGGAAAAGACAACAATAAAGACCAGTCTTATTTTCTTTGCCAGCTGAATCAGGATCAATTGTCTAAAGCTTTATTTCCGATTGGTGAACTAACAAAGCCTGAAGTAAGAGAAATTGCAAAAGAAATCGGATTGGTAACGGCTGATAAAAAAGATTCTCAGGGATTGTGTTTTATCGGAAAAGTAAGTTTACCTCAGTTTTTACAACAACAGTTGGTTCCGAAAGAAGGCGAAATTGTAGAGATTTTTAAAGATTCACCATTGTTTTCTGAAGAAATTCCAACATTTTCATCTAAAGAAGAAGAGCTTGAATTTTTAAGTAAAAAAATTAATTATAAAAAAGCCGACGGAAAAGTTATCGGAAAGCACCAAGGTGCTCAGTTTTTCACAATCGGACAAAGCAAAGGCCTAGGAATTGGCGGACATAAAGAAAGTTGTTTTATCGTTTCCAGAGACATGGAAAACAATATCATTTTCGTTGGTGAAAGTCACAGTTTCCCCGGTTTACATAAAAAAGCTTTAAAAATCGATAATTCTGAACTTCATTGGGTTCGAGAAGATCTAAGATTAAAAAACGGAGAATCAATGGAGGTTCTCGGAAGATTCCGTTACAGACAGGAACTTCAGAAATCGACAATTTATCAGTTTGAAAATGCCTTTTATATGGAATTTGAAAACCCTCAATCGGCTATCGCTGAAGGACAGTTTGCTTCGTGGTATATTGATGATGAATTGATTGGAAGCGGAGTTATTTCGTAAAATATTAAAAGACCTTTTTTAAGGTCTTTTTTCTTTAGAGTATCATTAAATTAAAGGAATGTCCGTTTTTAATTATATCGCTAAAATCAGCAGTCATTTTGTCATTCCTTAGGAATCTAAACTACCTTGTTATTAGCACGTTGAGATTACTAAGGAATGACAAAAATCCTGTTAAAAACTTAGTTATTACTAATTACGGAAATTCATATTAAATTATATCTGCAGTTACTGTTTCTTGCGATTCGCTATTACCAGGAGCTTCAGAAGTATTTCCAATAATTTCTTTTCTGTGTGCAATTCCCCAATCTGTCAGATTATTGATAATCGTTTTCAGGGATTTTCCATGCTGGGTAAGTTCGTATTGTACAGTTATAGGCTGGGTTTCTAAAACGGTTCTTTTGATTAATTTATTGATTTCCAATTCTTTTAATTCTTTACTCAACATCTTGTTAGAAATACCAATGACATCGTTCAGAATATCCGAAAATCTTCTTTTGTTATAATAACAGACTGACGAGATAATGGCAATTTTCCATTTTCCACTCAGTACATCCATAGAGTCCTGAACAGCCATCATTTCCTTCTTATGTTCTTCTTTTTTAAGGGGTTTACAATTCATAATGGTTACTTTTTTGTTACCGTGTTACTCTGTGGTTACGGTTACTTTTTGTTACAAAGTTACCAAAATAAATTTCAATGTGATAATTTTGTTCAAGTTTTTAAAACAAATAAAACAATGAGTAAATTAAAAAATAAAGTAGCTGTTGTTACAGGTGCTTCAAAAGGAATAGGTGCATCAATCGCAAAATATTTTGCAGCAGAAGGTGCGAAAGTTGTGGTTAATTATGCTTCGAGTAAAGAAGATGCAGACAAAGTGGTCGACGAGATCACCAAAAATGGAGGAACAGCCATTGCTGTACAAGGAGATGTTTCTAAACAGGAAGACGTCATCAGACTGTTTGATGAAACCAAAAATGCTTTCGGCACATTGGATATTCTGGTTAACAATGCAGGAATTTACAACTACGAACCTATCGAACAGGTATCGGCAGAAACATTTCACCAGCAATTCAACATCAATGTTTTGGGATCAATTTTTGCGATTCAGTCGGCTTTGAAATTATTTGGAGAAAAAGGTGGAAACATCATCAACATCAGTTCCGGAGCAAGCAGATCACCCTTGCCGACAGGTTCGGTTTATTCTGCAACAAAAACAGCATTAGATGCTTTTACCGTTGCTCTGTCAAAAGAATTTGCAGGGAGAAATATCCGTATTAATTCAATTTTGCCTGGTGTGGTAGAAACAGAAGGTTCTCGCAGCGCAGGATTTATCGGTAGTGAATTTGAAGCCAAATTAGTCTCCACTACACCACTTGGACGTACCGGACAGCCAGAAGATATCGCAAAAGTTGCCGTATTTATTGCTTCTGATGATGCAGGATGGATTACGGGCGAGCAAATTGCCGTTTCCGGTGGAGTTTATGGTTTTTAATTATTAAAATTTAAAAAAATGAACCGATTAAAAAATAAAGTAGCCGTCGTTACTGGCGGAAACAGCGGTATTGGATTTGGAATAGCCGAAGCTTTTAAAAATGAAGGTGCAGTTGGTGTGATCACAGGAAGAAATAAGACAACTTTAGATAGTTCCGTAGACCTTTTAGGCAAAGAATTTATCGGCATTGCGGGAGATGTGACCAATCTTGAAGATTTAGAAAATACTTTTAAGCAAACTGCCGAAAAATTTGGTAGAATTGATGTATTGGTTGTGAATGCTGGAGGCGTCGTTGATGGTGTTGCGATGGGAACTATTGACGAAGTTACTGAAGAAAGCTATGATAAATACATGGAATTAAATTTAAAAAGCTCCTATTTTACTGTACAAAAAGCACTTCCCTACCTCAACGACGGTGCTTCAGTTATCCTGATTGGTTCAAGCGCGGCTCATCGTGCTGCGCCGGGAATGGCAATCTATGCGGCGGCAAAAGCAGCGGTCATTTCATTGGCAAAAGGTTTATCGCTAGATTTATTACCGCAAAAAATAAGAGTGAATGCCCTTTCCCCTGGTTCTATTGACACTCCGGTTTTCGGGAAAATGGTGCCAGAAAAACATTTGGAACAAGTAAAACAAATCTGGAGAGACATCACGCCAATCGGAAGACAAGGTTTGCCTTCTGAAATTGGAAATGCTGCGGTATTTTTAGCCTCAGATGAGTCATCTTTTATCGTTGGAACAGAAATTCTGGCTGATGGAGGTCTTACAAATATCAGTTTGATGAAGTAGTTTTTCGATACCAAAAAATTTAAGTATTCATTCATAAGAAAGTCTGGAAATAATTTTCCGGACTTTTATTTTTTTTCTGTAACATATTTGGAGTTGTGATACTTACTCAGTAAATACAATTAAAAAATATCATTATGAAAACTTCTTTAAAAAATCAGTACGCTTACACCAACAATATTTTAATTACGATTGTTTCCGCTGTGTTCGGATATAACCTTTATCAGGCGATCGTACATCCGGAAAAATCACATCTTATTTTGAGTTTTATTCTTTTGGCAATTACTTATTTCGTTGTAAAAAATATGGGTACACAACCAACAACGGAAAAGAAGAAAAGTAAAAATTTATTGAGAAATTTATAAGCCCGAAGCGTTCTGTTTCGGGTTTATTTTTTGAAATAATATTTGCTTTATTATTTCAATTTAAACTTTAGGTTATTCAAATTAACAAACAATATAACAACGAATTCTAATATTAAAATTAGTATTAAAAATCCGACAGGTTTTCCTAAAAACAGTCCTCGTATTAATTTTACAATCCCTAATATGAATATAGAAATCATAAAATAAAATGTAGTTTTGGAAATACTTTCTCTGAATAATTTTAAACCAAAAACCGAGCTGTAAAATCCAAATAAAAGAATTAAATAGAATTTTAAAAAATCAGGACCTTTCAAAGAAATAGGATTGAAGGTGTCTTTATTAATAACAAGCCAAACTAAGCTCATTATAACCGGAATTATGTGAATCATTATCTTTTTCATAGCTTTTTATTTTTTATCCGCCGCATCCACCACAACCGCCGCATCCACCGCCGCAACCGCTTCCGCCACTACAACCACTTCCGCCGCCGCCGCAACTTCCACCCGAGTCATCATTCTGTTTTTTATTTTTTAAATCAGTCACATTATTATCATCGAATATTGAACCCAGTATCCCAAAAATGAAGAATAACACGCCCCCGATTAATATCACTGTAAGCAAAGCAGAACCAACATTATCTGAGCAAGAATTTAATATCAATACAATGAAGATTAAAGAAAAAATCCTGATATTTTTTAACCAAAACCCTTTAGATTTTTGTTTAATATTTTTATTTTTCCAAATATCTTCCGGAGCTTCTTCCTGAAAAATTTGTCTGTAGCCGTTTAATGTATCCGAAAACCAGTTTGTGTGCTTATTTTTTTCTTCAAAACCGCCTTTTGATGGATGATGATGAAGTTTTCGTTTTAAAATATTCGGGCAAAATTCTTCCCAGTAATTTTGGGTGTAAATCAAATGCATGTGCCAGACTTTATCTACAACTTCGCTTGGTGAAGCGCCGTTTGGTAAAGTACAACAGAGATAAACGAATTTTTTGTACTCTTCTATTGCCTTTGCAGTGAAATCTAAAGTCCAGTTTTCTTCTTTTGCCAATTTTTTTGAAAAGGGAAAATCGACATTTGGGGTGTCTAATGAAAAACTTTGAAGTCTGTTCCAAAGAGAATCATTTTGTAATAAGATTTTTGTTTCCATTGTTTTAACTTTTATTTTCTATTCAAATATGGCACTGATAAAAAATATAAAAGTCTCGCAATAATCTTTTTTAGTTTTAAAATAATCTTAAATTAGTCTTATCAAACAAAACTTAAATGAAAAAAGAAGATATTCTGCACTTGGAGAAACTGATGAACTTTCTGAGCCTGCATTTTTTAAAGAAAAACCATTGGGAAGATGTTTCAAAAACCGAATGGTCATACATCGTTGCAGAACTTAACGATTTAATTATCCGTGAAAACACAGATAAAAACATCAAGAAAGAGGCAGACATCTTAGGCTCAAATTACCTGTATGAACATTTGATTATTAACAAACTAAAGAAATATTATCAAAACGAAAATTCGGTTATAAGCAAATCAAATCTGGCAAAATTAAGCTTGATTGTCAAAGTTTTAGGTTATTCAAATTATATTGATTTCATCAATTCAAATACAGAATCATTCAATTTTAATGATTTGAGAATTGATATGAATAATGTGAAACAGAACACAGAATTGCTTGACAGGCTTGTCGGATGTTGGTATTCTTACAACAGAAATCTTCCGGAAAACCCTTCTCAGGCAAAAGACGACCGAATCTGGCGCTCTGCAATGGAAATCTACAAATCTGAAACTTCGGGTGAATATTTTGTCGAAAGAAGCGGCGGCGACCGCCACAAGTATTTTGGGAAAATAACGGCGTATTCAGATTATGTTTTCATCATCATGAACAGCAATACGTTTATCCGCCAAAGACATTTTATCTCAAGAATAAAAGACATCAATGAGAAGATTAAAATCCCAGAATATAAGCTCTATGAACTGCATTTTATAAGTACTTGTATTAGTTTTAATCAAGAGCCGATTGCTCTTTTCGAGATCTTTCAGAAAGCTGACAGAAAAAACTTTATGCCCGACTCCATCAGTTTTCCTATTGACAGCGACGAAATTCCGCCGTCAATTATTAAACAATTAGAAGATACAGAGGCTAACCGAATAGATTATAAATAGTTGATGGTTTTTGGTTGATAGTTGTTAGTTTTAATAAAAATTAACATACCAGCCAATCTTTAAAATCTTTTACACGCTCCCTGCTTACTGTAATTTCCTCTTGTGGCTGAAAGTTTAATTCAACCTTATAATTAGGCGAAGTATGGATATTTTTGATGTAATCTGAATTGATAATAAACTGTCTGTTGACACGGAAAAATTTCTTATCATCAAGCACTTCAGCCAATTCATCTAAAGTAAAATCTGAAGGATAAACTCTGTCTGAAGTTTGCAGATATACAATCTTATTTTCACTAAAAAAACAGCTGACCTCGTGCGTCTGAACGATTTTTAAGTTGTATCCTATTTTCACTAAAATTCTTGAAAGCGTTGATTTTTCTTTTTTGATGAGCTGTTTGATATCATCCGAATTCACCGACTGATCTGAAGGAAGAAATGATTTAAACTTTTCAATTGCACCTGCCAAATCTTCATCCATGATGGGTTTCAGAAGATAATCGATGCTGTTTAATTTAAATGCTTTTAAAGTATACTGATCAAACGCAGTCGTATAAATGATGAAAGCTTTAGTGGAAATTTTCTCAAAAATATCAAACGAAAGTCCGTCACCCAAAACAATATCAGAAAAAATAAGCTGCGGATGCTCATTTTCTGAGAACCATTGCACGGCGTCTTCCACAGATTCCAGATTAGCAACCAACTGTAATTCAGGGAAAAGACTTAACATTCTTTCTAACTTTCTTGCAGCGGGTTTTTCGTCTTCTATGATGACCGTTTTAATCATTGAGTTGGTATTTTAGTTTAATTTGAATTGAATATTTCTTAGTAGTCATGATGTTTAATTTTAACGCAAAGTTCACAACGATTTTTTAACTACAAACTTTTTTTTAAGTTACACAAAGCCGTTTCACTTATAAAAGTTCACTAAGTTTTTCAGTTATCTTAGATTACAGACAATAATAAATTTTAAATAAAAATAATCAAATCTTTTCGGTTTCTAAAAATTAATTGGTTTTTTGGACTTTCTCATTTCTTCCTCAAGAATTTTATTTTCCCATTCTGCATTGAAAATAAATAGTTTCACTGCTTTTACTGCCAAAATAATTCCCCAAACCGTCAGGATGATTGATCCGCTAAATATTGATTGAGATAAATCGCCAGTTTTTATAAATCTTCTGAAAAATATGATCAAGGCTACTATCCCAAACCACATACAGTTTTTATAGAATGATTTCAGGTCTTTTACTCTTTGTTGTGCGTTATTAAAGTTCATTTTATTACTTTTTTAAAGTTTGTTAATTAAAGTGATTTTGAATTTCTTCTCTCCTCCTCCATCAGTTCTTTTATTTTTTTCTCTTCCCAGTCTTTTCCTGCAAAAAGATAAAGTGCATAACCTAAAATACTTATTCCGAACCCAAATAATGGAAACCAAAACCACTGCAATTCGGGATTTACTTTCATATTGATGAAAATTAAATAAGGCATGAGTAAAAAGCATCCGCCAAGCATCATATAAAATGCTTTTATTTCTTCCATTCTACTTTTAGCCCGCTTGTATTTAAGTTTTTCAAGGTTATTTTCCATGGCTAATTATTTAAAAGCATTTCTTTTCTCCTCTTCCATCAATTGTTTTATTTTCTTTTCTTCCCAATCTTTCCCGATTCCGAAAGTGCCTACTGCGTGAATGGTAAGACCTAGTCCCCAACCTAGCATCGGCCAGTAAAACCACAAATGCTCAGGCGAAGTCAAAAGATTAAGAATCAATAAAAATGGAATTACTAAACAATAAGAAGTCAGATTGCCATAAAATCCTTTCAGATCTTTTACTCTTTTTGCTGCCTTTTCGTATGCTAAATTTTCTTTGTTGAATGATAAATTTTCCATGATGTTTTGTTTTAAAAAATTAATATTTGTTTGTTTTCTTGAGTCAAATTTAGGTCAAGAAATCGTTTCACTTCAACTTTATATAACCGAACGGTAGATTTTTGAGGCTGAACTGTAAAAACTCTCACTCAACTGCTTGTAGTTTTTTCAATTTAACATAAATTTGAAAAATTAAAAATATAATTCATTATTTAGAGAATTTGATTATCTTTATACACCAACTCACAATCATATCATTATGAATAAAAATTTACTGAAAATCTGCTGCCTTTTTTTGATCAATTTATCTTTAACGCCTTTGCTCTCACAAGAATATGAAAGAGTTTGGGGAACCTATTTTGGGCCATCAGGCATTGAAGTTAACGGTGGCTTTTCTGCTAATGGAATTACATTTGATTCTCAAAAAAACATGCACATAAGAGGAACTGTATTTTATAATTCAAATCTCACAAACACTTATTACAATCAGTTTGTTCTCGGAAATGGCGGAAATTATACTTCTTCGGGCAGTACTCACAATTTTTATTCAACCCGTTTTAGTCCAGACGGAATTCCTGATTATTTTGGCTATCAGCTCAACGATGGCAATAACACTACTTCTGTAGAACATCTTACAGCAATTGATGGTCAGGATAATAAAATAATAAGATACACCGGACCCCTGACCTCTGTAATAAATGCAACACCAGGAACGTGGATGCAGACAAACCCGCTGAGTACATTTAAAAATATGCTCATCAAAAGATCTTCAACGGGAAGTATTATCTGGGCAACCTATCTTCCTGAAGACAATATGTATGCAATTTCTGTTACCGATGACGCTGGAAACATTTACATTACCGGCGTAACTACCATGCAGAATATCAGTACACCAGGTGTATTTCAGGAGAATTTTGACGTTATGTATGCACAAGGTCAGCTTATAGCGAATACTTATTTGGCAAAATTAAATTCAAACGGGCAGCTTTTATGGGCAACCTATCTTCCATCAGAAGTTCACAACATGGCGTATTATGATAATGCGTTGTATATGATTACTGCAAAGAATACCAATCCTGCTCTTACTACAATGGCGACTCCCGGAACTTTTCAAAATACCGTTTCTAGTTCTTCAATTACCAAAATTGATACATCAAACGGACAGAGAACCTGGGGAACATACTACGGTCCATCACCATTAGTTTCATTTTCCTTTTTATATGACCTAGCAGTCAACGAAACAGGTCTATACCTTGTAGGTACAGATTTTAATATTGATGGAACCAACATGTTTGCTACACCTGGAGCTTATAAAACTCAGGTTAGTGGTGGTTCAGATTTATTTCTATCCAAATTTTCACACAATGGAAATCGTCTCTGGAGCACTTATTTTGGAGGAAACGGAGATGATTTAAATACATTTGATAAAGTAATTGCACTCAACGGCGGAGAAATATTCATTACAGGAACAACAACCGGATCTACAAATAATATAGCAACCACAGGATCTTACCAGCCTACACCACAGAGTTCAACTGCTACATCAAGTAATTCTTTCTTTGCTAAATTTAATGCGTCCGGAAATCTTCAGTGGAGTTCATATTATGGAGGCAGCTCAACGACAACTGCAATTTTAAAATCAATCAATATCAAATACGATGACCATTCACTTTTCTTGTATGGTAACACCAATTCAAATACCGGTTTTGCTTCTGAAGGAGCATTTATGCCAAACAGAATTCCTGATAATAGCTATGCTACAAATGGTTTTTTTGCAAGATTTAATTCAAGACAGGAGCTTTCCGTAAACGAATTGAGTTTAGATAAAGATTTGGTTTTATACAATAATCCCAACAATGGAATTTTCAGTATTTCAGGAAATGTGTTGCAGAAAGAAGATTGCAGTCTATCCGTTTACGATACTTCCGGAAGATTTATCATTAAAAAACAAATGGAAAAATCTAAAAATCAGAAGTTTGACATGCAAAATCTATTAGACACAGGAAATTATTTGCTAAAAATAAATAATGAAAAAGGAAATGTTTTAAAAGTTTTTAAAATGACCGTGAAAAAATAGAAGCTGCTACTTTTGATTTCTGATAGTTCAAGTAGCCAGTTTAGAAATTCTCACCGCTAAAAAGACCGACGGAAGAATCAATACCCACAAAATATTGAGTGGAGATTGATCTTTCTTTTGGTCTTTTTTTTCTGATTTAAATTTTTGCTTGTAATAAATTCGCTTAGAAACCAAACCGCCATAGAACCATAAAAAAGTAAATACATTACATTCATTTACTTATCTTTATCCATCAGTTCTTTGATCTTCTTTTCTTCCCAGTCACTACCAAGAATCATTGTTGGCAAGAAAATGCTTAACCCATGTGCAGCCAAACCAATTCCCCACAACAGAGGAAGCTTCAATAAATCCCATTCCCAATACTTTTCTCCCGGATCCAGATCGAGTGCTTTTGCGCCAATGACAAAAATATTGACGAAAAAATACACCATTGCATGCGTATAAAATCCTTTGATTTTTTTTACTCTTCTTTCCGCTTCACGATAACGGATGTGGTTTTTGCTAGAATGTTCCATGTTTGTTTTGTTTGTCTAAAATTTCTCTTATTTTTCTTTCTTCCCAGTTTCTTCCAATTGCAAAAGCGCCCATTCCGTGTGCTGCCAAACCGATTCCCCAACCTAACATTGGCCAGAGAAACCAGATATTTTTTGGAGAGGTCATTAAATTCACAATCGCTAAAAACGGAATAATAATGCAATAAGCAATCAGGTTTCCGTAGAAACTTTTTATTTCTTTCATTCTCTTTTTTGCCCTGTCGTAGGCTTGCATATCTTCATCAACTAAATTATTGACAATATTAGGTTTATAATTAAGAACCGGAAGCTTTACTTTAAAATAATCTTCCGATTTTTCAACAAAAACATTTTTATCGGTAAGCAGAGAATACCGCTGTACAATATTCGCCAAACCAATCCCTGCACTTTCTTTCATCTGCTCACGAATCTGCAGATTATTTTCAATGCATAACGTATCTCTTTCTGTAAAAATCCTTATTAATAAAGGTTTTGAAGATGTTGCTAAATTATGTTTGATACAGTTTTCTAAAAGTAACTGCAAAGAAAGCGGCACGACAAATCTTCGTAAATCTTCATCTTTTACATCAAAAATAAAATTGACACTGTCCTCAAATCTTGTTTTCAGCAAGTCACAATAGGTTTTTGCAAATTCTATTTCGTCATCTATAGTCACCAGTTCTTTGTCTTTCTGCTCGAGAACATATCGATAAATTTTTGACATTGAAGCGGTAAATTTTTGAGCCTGAGTTGGGTTTTCATCAATTAATGAACTCAAAACATTCAATGAATTAAAAAGAAAATGCGGATCGAGCTGGTTTTTTAAGCTTTCAAACTGTGCATTGGCAGATTTTGCAATGAGCTTTTGCTCCACAACTTCTTTTCTGGACGTTTTGCTAAGCTCAGACATAAAACCTTTTGCATGCAGAAATGCAGAAATCAGCAAAGCAATATTGATCATAAACCAATTTCTGAAATTATAATCACCACCAAAGAACTGCTCGGTAGTTGCCGCTTTTTGAATAATCACGAAATTGATATAATTACACAGATAAACGAGCACAAAATTGGCAATCAGAATGGAAATAACACTTAAAATTGCTCTCTTGTTAGTGTTTTCAGACCAGGGAAACTTCTTATTAAGAAACTCATTAATAACGCCGTTTCCAACGCCAATAGTAAATGAATACATCGCCGAAATCAAAAAAGTAATCGCAAAATTCTCAAACGTCATTTCCTGATTAAAGAAAAAGAAGAAGAAAAGTGCTGTTGCCAGAGAGATCCAAAGTAGTATTATAAAATCTTTACGTTTCATGATGTAATATTCTCATTCAAAAGTAAATCAAATTATCTGCAGCAAAAATTATTTGTCACCGAACGGTTGATTTTATGTTCTGAACTGAAAAACCTTCCGCAATAGAAGGTTTTCAAGTTGTTCTTATTTGAATTATTTTGTGGTTGAAGTCCCCAATCCGATAAAATATTCAGCTTCCGGTTTTCCCCAATCAGGATCTAATGTGGTTTTTGGCTTGAAAGTATTAAACTTTCCCAAGGCTGTTTTGAACTGTTCAATGCCTTTAGTTTTGCTTCCTCCGTACTGTTCTGGTGTGAAGTAGGTGTCTTCCGCCTTGATTAAGCTTACTCTAGGGTTATCGGGATTTAATTTTTCAGCAATCGTTAATTCTTCCTGTGCTTTCATACCGAAAGTCATATATCTTTCCTGAGGATTGACCATCATTTTCAGTGAATAAACCATTTTCTGAAGCAAATGAATCTCGGAGTTATCTTTATCTGTACTTCCTGCAGCATCAATATATTTTTGAGCCTGATCTGCGACAACATCCAAATCCTGCATTTTTCCTTCTCTCATCATAATTCTTCCTTTTTGAATATAGGAAAAAGCAGTATAATAATTCGGCTGCCATTTTGTGGTTTCTTTTTCAGCAATTCTCTGAAAATCGTTGGCTAAAGCCTGAAAGTCTTCCGGTGTTTTGCAGGTTTCAATTTTAGCGATTTTCTCTTTCATTACTTTTTCGTAATTATTCTGAGCAAAAGACAGTAAGCTTATACAAGATAAAGCAAAACTTAAAATGTATTTTTTCATGATTTCTAAATTTTTTAAAGTTATTTTTTATGATTTAAAGATAATATTAAAGATTATTATTAATTGCATCCTGTGTTTTATCTACCCCAAAACTGATAAACATCCCAACAAATACAAACGTGTTAACTGGCGGAACGACCGCTGAACTTCTTGATCCGTTTTGTGAAAAGTTATAGCCGTAAATGTTTTTTGTCCCTAAAACATTTGAAATACTCACAACAAAAATGGTAAACGCTTTTGCATCTTTTTTACCAAGATTAGGCAGATAATTAAAGCTTAAATTGAGAGAATTATAATCCTTCAGCCTGCCTTCATTTCGAATAATATTTTTATCATTCTGAGTAACAATATCATAATAAGGTCTGCCTTTTGCATAGGTGTATGATAAATTAACGCCAGTTTTCCATTCGGGGATAAATCTTTTGGCAACAAGGGAAATGGTGTGCTCTGCAGCGAAATTCGGTTTTAAGCTCACAGGATAATTCAGAAAATCTCTTTTGGAATCAAGAAATGAATAGCTAACCCAATAATCTATGTTCTCAAATGTTTTTTTATCTCTCCAGAATAGTTCTAATCCTTTTGCAAAACCGTTTCCGTTATTGTTAAAGGCCGTTTGTACCTGCTGATTTTGATCTGCGTCCGGAATAATGTTTTGAGTTTTTATCAGTTCATCATATTTTTTATAAAATGCTTCAAATCTCAAGCTTCTTCCTTCCGTTGATCGCTGAACCTGAAAAATAAAGTGTTGTGATTGTTGAAAATCTAATTGAGCAGAAGAGTTAATGTATTTACTTTCAGGATTTTGAAAGAACAATCCGTAAGCGAAAGAGGTTGTCCAGTCTTTTGCTAAACGATAGGCCAAAGCAAAACGTGGCGCAATATTAGTTTTATTAAGATAAGAAGAGTTTTCTCCTCTCACACCAATTTTTGCAGAAAAGTGATTGCTGAAACCTAAATCTGTTTCCACAAAAGCAGAAGAAATCAAATCCCGATAATTTTTATTGACTTCGCCGAAATTTAGTTTTTCATTTGCATAATTTAATTCAAACCCGCCTCGCAAAGCACTTATTTTATTGATTTTTCTATCGATAACTGCTTTGAAATTGATATAATTTCCGTCATTCAACAATTGTGTTTTTTCTGATTCAATGTCATTGGTTTCTGTCGAGAAATTTAAATCTGATTGGTTATAAGAATATGAGGCACTTGTATTGAAAAGATATTTCCCGAATTTTTGCTTGAAAGACAAATTGTGATACGTGTTTTCTCCTTTTAATCTTACCAAGGTAAAATCGTATCCAGGTTCTAAACTTTCGGTTTTCACGCCCATTTTATTATTATCAAACATTCCGTAATATTTAAAAAAACCGCCGGACTTTGTTTTGATTCTAAAATTTGCATCACCGTTAAAACCTCGTGGAGCATCAATAAAGTCGGTATTAAAATTAAAAACGTCCTGCATCAAACCTAAGTTTGAATATCCTAAAGTCGCTCCATAAGAATGATCTTTATTTTCACTTAATTTCTGAAAACCTCCATTTAAAAATATCGGTGAAACCCCGAAATCATAAGAACTCTGATCGGGAAGATCTACACTTTCAAGCATCAAAGCTCCGGAAAGTGCCTGCCCATACAGAGCAGAATATCCGCCGCTCGAAAAAATATTTCCTTTGAAAAGAGAGGTATTGAAACGATCTCTTCCGGCAATTCCGGGAACGGAACTTGAAAAATAATTGTTGATTAAACTTCCGTCCATAAAAATTTTGGTTTCAGTTCCTGTTCCCCCACGAACGAATAATCCTTCCGTCTCGCCCACTTTTTGTACACCAGGAAGATAATTTAGAGCGGAAGAAATTTGTCCGTCTGCACCAGCTGTTGTATAAATATCAATTGGGGTAAGCAAAGCGGTTGCTCTTTTTTTATCGCTCGCTTCAATAGAACCTGCCGAAACTACGACAGCATCTATCTCGTTAATTTGCTCTTTCAGTTCTGCATTCATGTAGACATCCTGATCTGCGATGAGAATAGTCTTTTCAATTTCATTATATTTTGGATGTACGAAGGTGAGAATACGGTTGCCTTTTTCAGTCGTTTCAAAAGAAAAATTTCCTTCCAGATCTGTTGTTGCTCCGTCGTATGTATCTTTCAGGGTAACGTTGACTTCGCTGACACCTTTGTTTTTAAAAGTCACTTTTCCCGTAATTTTTATCTGAGAAAAACTCAGAATAAATGATAAAAAAGAAACGAGAAATAATAGTTTTGTTTTCATAGCTGTATTAATTCGAATCAAAAATAGGATGAATTTTTATTGTTTTGAATTTTTTGTTGCTGAGCTGTAGAATTTGAAATCTGAACCGTATTTAATGTTTCTCCACAGACATGAATGTAATGAAATGACGAGTATTCTGCTATCTTTAAACTAAGTTCGGTATCAAGATTGTTATTTATGATACAAGGTAATTTGTCTTTTATTGCTAATTACAAAAAACGATTTCAAATCATAAACTGTTCTGAAATTGTTTATTAAATTTAGAAATACAACATTTAAATATTAATTTATGAAACTACAGACTTTAACATTATTAACAGGTTGCGCTTTATTTGCAGCATCTTGCAGTACAAGTAAAACCTACAACATTTTACCAAAAAGCGGAACAAAAACTGACGGAACAGCAAAATTTACACAAAACGGAAATGACGTGGTGCTGAATTTAGAAGTCAATAATTTAACTCCCGGAATTCATGCCGTGCACATTCATGAGAAAGGCGACTGCTCATCCCCTACCGCAGAATCTGCCGGAGGACACTGGAATCCTTCAAAATCTGACCACGGAAAATGGGGAAATGCACACTTTCACATGGGCGATATCGGGAATTTGGTTGCTGACCATGAAGGAAAGGCAAAACTTACCTTTAAAACTGACAAATGGTGTCTGGACTGTCCTGAAGAAGCTAAAAATATTATGGGTAAAGGTTTAATCATTCATGCTGGGAAAGATGACTATCAAACTCAGCCAACTGGGAATGCCGGCGGAAGAGTGGGATGTATTGAGATTAAATAATTTCCTCTCTCATATCAAAGAAGCGGCGCTAATCTTCGATTAGCGCCGCTTCTTTTTAAATTTATAATGTTAAACTTTAGCTTTCATTTCTGCAATGATGTTCATCGCTTCTTGAAGGTAAGTATCTTTTTTAAGATTTTTGATCCACATTTCAGATTTTTTCTTGAATGCTTCATCTTTTTTCTCTCTTTCGATTTCTGCCGGATACATTGAGAATTTCAATCCGTTTTCAAATTTAGTTAAAGCCTTGAATTTCTCAATTTGAGCTTTTCTCTGCTTCATCAAATCATTGAATTTATTGATATTCAACGTGATGGTTTCTTCTTTATCTAATTGTTCTCTCCATTTTGCTGACTCCAACAATAACTGATAGTTTTTGTTATTTGCCATTCTGTCGTTGCTAGATTTTTCTAAAGCTTTCACATCAAAATAACTCAACTTCTGATAAGTTGAACTCGGAATTTTGTCCCAAGCCAAAGCAAAATCGTCATATCTCTCACCCACTTCAGCATACGTGAAGAAATCTTCCATTCTGATATCTGAAACGATCCCTTTTCTCTGGTTAGACTCTCCGCTGATTCTGTAGAATTTCTGAATCGTCAGTTTTAATGAACCGAAATCATCTTCGGTATTCAAAAATCTGTTTAGATCAACAAATGTCTGTACAGTACCTTTGCCGAAAGATTGTGGAGAACCAACAATGATTGCTCTTCCGTAATCCTGCATTGCACCTGCTAAAATCTCAGACGCTGAAGCAGACAATTCGTTTTGCATTATTACTAAAGGACCTGTCCAGATTGGAGTTTCCTGCTTATTTTTCAAAGTCTGGATTTTTCCGTTCCCATCTTTTACCTGAACGTAAGGACCAGCATTCATGAACAATCCCATGATGTCACCAACTTCCGTCAGTGAACCACCACCGTTATTTCTAAGGTCTAAAACGATTCCTTCAATTCCCTGAGCTTTCAGTTTTACGATTTCATTTTTGATGTCATCAGAAGCATTTCTTCCCTTCTCGTCCTCAAAATCTGCGTTGAAACTTGGTAGATTAATGAAGCCGTATTTTTTTCCGTTTGGAGAATTTACGATAATACTTCTTGCGAAAGTATCTTCAATTGCCACTTCCTCACGAATCATCGTCACCTCAACAATCGTTTTATCTTTTTTCTGCACCGTCAAAGTAACCGGAGTTCCTTTTTCACCTCTGATCAGTCTTACAGCTTCGTCAGAAAGCATTCCAACAACATTTACGGCATCTTCTTTCGGTTTAGATCTTACTTTAAGAATTTTATCACCTTCAGAAAGTTTTTTAGATTTCCAAGCAGGTGCGCCAATCGTCAATGCTCCCAAGAAAAGATTCCCTTTTTTCTCCTGAATGATTGCTCCGATTCCGATCACCTTTCCTTTGAACTGAGTATCAAAATCTTCTTTGTCTTTTGGAGAATAATAGTTCGTGTGCGGATCGAAAACTTCGGTGTAAGCATTCATATACACCGTAAACCAATCCATTTTTTTTCTTTTTTGGAATCTTGTGAACGTTTCTTTCACCAAATCTTTCACCTCATCAGTCGCTTTGATTTTCTTTTGTTCAGGCGTAAGGATTTGCAATTTAATGGTATCATTCAGCTTGTATTTCTGTACAGAATCTTTCTTTTCTTTCTGAGCTTCTTCTTTACTGTTCATCGACTCAATTTCCTGAAGAATATTGTATTTGATGAATTTTCTCCATTCATTATATTGCTCTTTCTTATCTGTCGGAACTTTTTTAAGTTTAGATTCCAAAGTCAAAGTTTCATCTTCTTCCAGGTTAATTGGTTTGCTGAAAATATCCTGAGTGATTTTATCGATTTCGTCAACTCTTTGGTACAATCTGTCAACCGTCAATTTATAGAAAGATAAATCGCCCATGTTCAGATAATCGTCAAGCTTGGTTTCGTGCTTGCTAAATTCTGCCATATCAGACTGCAGGAAATATCTTTTTCCCGGATCGATCATTTCAAAATAATGTTTGTAAACATCTTTCGAATAGGCATCGTTGATAGGTTTCGGGCTGTAATGTAAATAAGAAAGGGTGTTTTTAACGCTCACCATTATCGTCTGCATTTTCTCATCGTCATTTTTTGGCGAGTTGAAACAAAACATAAGACTTGTCAATGGAATAAGGAGTAGAAATTTATTTAGTTTAAAATTTTTCCACATAAATCTGTATTGTATATTTTATTAAGTTTAAAAAAATCATTCAATAAGTAGCATTTATTAAATGACTGTTACAAACTATCAAATTTAATACCTTATTTATAATTATCAATTAGTTTTAAGTAATTTTGTTAAAATTTAATTTTTATGGAAAAACCACTTATTCTGGTAACCAATGATGATGGAATTACGGCTCCCGGTATCAGAAATCTTGTAGAATTTATGAACGAAATCGGAGAAGTAATCGTGGTAGCTCCCAATTCTCCTCAGAGCGGAAAAGGTCATGCAATCACCATCAACTCGACTTTAAGCTACGAAGAAGTACAGCTCGAAGGCCCTCAACAAGATTATTCTTGCAGTGGAACTCCCGTAGACTGTGTCAAGATGGCTTTAGATAAAATACTTCCGAGAAGACCGGATATTGTGGTTTCCGGGATTAATCACGGTGCAAATTCATCAATCAATGTAATTTATTCAGGTACGATGTCTGCTGCGGTAGAAGGCGGTGTGGAAGGTCTTCCTTCGATTGGTTTTTCACTTCTTGACTTCAGTTGGGAAGCAGATTTTACGCAGGCGAAAGAATATATTCAGGGAATTGTAAGAAAAACATTGGAAAACCCTATGCCTAAAGGTGTTGTTTTAAACGTTAATATTCCTAAACTTTCAAAAGAAGAAATTAAAGGCGTGAAAATCTGCAAGCAGGCCAATGCAAAATGGGAAGAAAGTTTCGACGAAAGAATCAACCCGCACGGTAAAAAATATTACTGGTTGACAGGATATTTCAATAATATGGATGAGTCTGAAGATGCTGATGAAACGGCTTTGGCAAACGGATATATTTCTATTGTTCCTGTAAAGTTTGATATGACGGCTTATGAGTATATGAATACGCTGAATGAGGTGATGAAGTTTGATTAAAAATATCTCTCACAGATTATTTTGCCACGAATGCACGAATTTTATAACTAAATCTTTATAATTAATTCGTGCATTCGTGGCAATTTACTTTATCCCCGATTTTTATTCTCAATCATCTGTGCAAATCCGTGAAATCTGTGGTAACATTTTACTTTTAAATTATAGTTCTGCGGAATTTAAAACAAAATCCTATCCTCCTTCCTCAATTCCTCCAGATATTTAATTTTATCATCTCGGTAAAATAAATTCATGGTTTCAAACGGAATCATTTTTAAATCTTTATTCACAATATGAACACAGGATTTTTTGATAGCACGAACATCAAAATCATGAGCATCCATAAAATTCATAATAATGATTCTGAACAGATTATCGTAATCTAAATTCGGAGCTGAAACTTCTGGAAGACAACATAATAATTGGTTTACTTTAGGCTGAACTTTATCAACTGAAATTCCTGTGCTGAAAATGTCTAAAAGCTGCATCTGCAAACCTGCATCCTGCTCATAAACAATTGTGTTTTTCGTTTCATTATTCAACAGATCAGCAGGATTGATATATCGTGTTAAAGGAATTGTTTCACCTTCCAGCTTCAGAATATACCCCATCGCCAAAGAATCCGGATTACACGGAACAGGAATAATATCATCACCATTCAGGAGTGGAAACTGATTTAATATTTCCTGACGAACTTCGGTTAACGTAATTTTTTCGTGTGCAGAATCTTCACGGTTTCTTCCGGCGACCTCAACGGGCTGAAAGGTAATTCCGCGGACACATTTTTGTTTTAAAGCAAAATCAATCAGTTTTCCAATTTCATCAATATTTTTTCCTTTCTGAAGAACGATAACGAGCGTTGTAGAAAGATTTAATTCATTTAATTTTTCCAAAGCCTTCATACGAACATTCGTGAGGTCTTTTCCTCTGAAATCTTCCAGAACTTCAGGTTTAAAAGAATCAAACTGAAGATAAATTTCAAACTCCGGAGCATATGTTGCCAGTTTTTCTGCAAATCCGGGATCATTGGCAATACGAATTCCGTTGGTATTGAGCATCAAATGTTTGATGGGTTTCGTCTTGGCGATATCCATAATTTTAAAAAACTCAGGATGAATCGTTGGTTCGCCCCCGCTGATTTGCACAACGTCGGGTTCGCCTTCATTTTTAACGATCGTATCAAACATCGCTTCAATCTGTTCAAGACTTCTGTGGCTTCCGTAATGTGGTGAGGACATTGCATAGCACGTCGGACAAGTAAGGTTACAACGATCTGTGACTTCTACAATGGAAAGACAGCTGTGCTGCTCATGGTCTATGCACAAACCGCAATCATATGGACAGCCATATTCCACATCAGTTCCGAAATGAACAGGCATTTCTGAGGCTTTATTGTAATTTCTGATATTTTTGTAATACTCGACATCTGATGCTATCATGGTTTTTAAAAATCCATGATCAGGACATCTTTTGGTCATAAAAACCGCTTCATTTTCAATGATAATCTTTGCTCCTACCCTTTTCAGGCATTCCGGGCAAAGGCTGATGGTATAATCGTAATAGGTATAGTTTCTTACTGGCATGATTTCATTTTTTACATTCCTCCACAAACAGCTCCACTGATCAATCCGCAAATCAACATTGAAATAAGCACAGTCGTCCAAAACTGGCTTTTAGAGAATTTTCGTCCGTCTTTACTTTCATAAATCAATTTTACAAAAACGGTAACGACTAATGATACAACAAAAGCTACAGCAAGAATCATCAGAATGATCATGGCGACCAAACCTTCTAGCCCACCAACTTCCAAAAGTGTCAGCATTTTCATAATTTAATTGTGTTTTTAGGTTGAATTAAATTTCTTTCGGTTTTTAATACATAAATATAATAAATAATCATTGAAAGACAGACCAGCTGAATCGTTCCCAAATTTCCTACGATCTCAATTTTTGGTTTAATGAAATCTAAAAGAAATCTGAATGAAAAATAACTCAGCATGAAAAGCTTAAACAGAAATCCCGAAACATATTTATTTTTCCGGCCAATCATTTTTAACTCGAACCACATGAAGAGTAAAAATGCAATTTCGTACAGTGCTACCGGATGTCTGAGATATTCGTCACCGAGATACATCCCGAAGACTGATGTCGTTGGTAAACCATAAGTCTCTTCATGAACTCCCGTTAGAAAACAACCGATTCTGCCGATGATGATGGCTAAAATTAAAGGATAAACAATCAAATCTCCAGTACTTTCTTTATGACCGACGATCTTTTTTGCCAATTCCACTCCAATCAGTCCGAAGGCTAAACCACCAACAATCGTATTATTTGTCCAAAATCTTTTAAAGCTGAAATCTCCAAATAAAATATGCGGATTTTCTAAATTCCCAATCAGCTTTGAACCGATTAAAGCACCTGCAGTAGCGCCAATTAGAACCGCCGCAGAAATTCTGAATGATAGTTTCTCCGGTGATTTTCTTTTTAAAAAGAAATAATAGCGCATCCCAAGAAATATCCCTAATGTTTCAAAAACAGGATGTGCAAGAATCGTTTTACCAAAAATCTGAAAAGTAACAGGGAAATCCATCTGATCAAAAGTAGTATATTTAAGGTAAATTATTAAGTTTAATATTTAAATAAAAATAAATTTCACCAAAATGCGAATAGAAAATGATATAAAGCTGGGTTTTAAAGACGTCATGTTCAGACCGAAACGTTCAACATTAAAATCCCGATCAGAAGTTGATCTCGAAAGAGAATTTACCTTCCTCCACACTCATAAAAAATGGAAAGGCACGCCAATTATCGCTGCGAATATGGATACCGTGGGAACCTTCGAAATGGCTGTTGAATTAGCAAAAGATAAAATCATCACCGCTGTACACAAGCATTACACCGTGGAAGAATGGTCTGAATTCCTTGATAATCAAGAAACAAGCATTCATCAATACATTGCGTTAAGTACCGGAACGGGAAAGGCTGATGAAGAAAAAATTAAACTAATTCTCGATAAACATCCGCAAATTGAGTTTCTGTGTATTGATGTCGCAAACGGATATTCAGAACATTTTGTGCAGTTTGTAAAAAAAGCACGTGAAGATTTCCCTGATAAAATTATCATTGCCGGAAATGTTGTAACAGGTGAAATGGTAGAAGAATTACTTTTGGTAGGTGCAGACATTATCAAAGTGGGAATCGGTCCTGGTTCGGTTTGTACAACGAGAGTGAAAACCGGCGTTGGTTACCCGCAACTTTCGGCAATTATTGAATGCTCTGATGCTGCACACGGACTGAAAGGTCACATCATCGCAGACGGTGGCTGTAAAGTTCCGGGAGATGTTGCGAAAGCTTTTGGCGGAGGAGCGGACTTTGTGATGCTCGGCGGAATGTTTGCCGGACATGACGAAAGTGGCGGCGAAATGATTGAAGAAAACGGAAAGAAATTCAAACTTTTCTATGGCATGAGTTCTAAGACCGCAATGGATAAACACGCCGGAGGTGTCGCCGAATATCGTGCCTCTGAAGGTAAAACTGTGAAGATAAAATACAAAGGAAATGTATCTGAAACTGTGAAAGATATTTTGGGCGGTGTGCGCTCAACTTGCACCTATGTTGGCGCTTCAACCTTGAAAGAATTATCAAAAAGAACGACTTTCATCAGAGTTCAGGAGCAGGAAAATCAGGTTTTTAATGACTGATTTTGGTGATTTTTTATTTTGCTTCATTTTAAAGCAATAATTTAGCTTAACTAATTAAAACACCATGAATAAAGGGTTTTATAAACTAGAGGGCTTGTTGAGGGGCTGTTTTTTTGGTGTTTTTTAAGTTTTTGTGTCTATTTGCATCTTCAAAAAAACACAAAAAATACGAATGACGGAAGAAGTTCATCTCCGAACATTTTATCCTACTCTGGAAAAAGTGTTCGGAGTTTTTTTTTACTCTTTTGTAAACAAAATTTTTTGCTAGCTATAAGTCATTCTTTTAAGTTGAATTCCATCTTAAATTTTTAAATTAACTGATGTGTTTTTACATAAATTTCATTTTACTTTTTTAACTAAATTATATTGATTCTTTTTTAAACTTTGCATTAATGTGAAGTTTTTTTTTCTTTTGTAGCCATTTTATGATTTTTTAAGTTTGAAATAGAATATGGTGTATAATGAATTTAAACCTACATTTATTCTTTAATTAAAAACAACAACAAATTATAAATCAATCTTATCGATATAACGTATAAAGATTTTCATGAAAAATTTGTTTACTTTTAATCTGAAAAATTATTAATCAACATTAGTTTTAAAGAAAAATGGATTTTATAAAGTCCTCAAAAATATATTTTCTTATCGTTTTTTTTAACAGCATTTTGTTTTTTGCTCAAAAAATTGATTCAAAAAATCAAAAAATTTCTGAATTATTAGACTACACAGAAAGTCTCTACATTGATGGTAAGACTGAAAAGGTTTTGGCAGAATCTCAGAAACTTATCTCTCTTTCAGAAAAATCAGATGACGAAATGGGTCTCAGCTGCGGTTATTATTACTTCGCTGCCTGTCTTTATACTGTCGGTAAATACCGAGAGAGCATCAATTATATAAAAAAGGCACTCATGTATAAAGATTATCTTAAAAAAGACATCCTGCATCATTCAAGAGCTTACGGTTTGCTGGCAGATAATTATCTGAGTCTTGAACTTTATTCCTTGTCAGCGGACAATTATCATCAATCACTTAAAATTCTTCAGACGGTTCGCAATAAAAACACGCTATATTATCTTTCTGAAAGTACTTCTTACTCTTATTTAGCTATACTTTATGATAATATGAATCTTCAGGATTCTATGTACTATTATCTTAAAAAAGAAAAAAACAGTCTTGCAAAAATCAAAGAAAAGAAAGAATATCCCGAAAATGGGTGTGCTTCGAATGATTTTGGACATTATTATTTAAAAGTCAACAAATTAGACTCAGCTAAAATTTACTTTAATGAATCTCTCGCCTTTTTCAAAAATAAAGATAATGCCTGTAAGTTTGATGCAATTACAGGTCTGGCAGATCTTGAAATTAAAAATAAAAACTATCAAAAAGCTTATGAATTGTACAACGAGGCTTTAGCTGGTTTGACGAAAAATCATTATCCGCAACTTGTTAATAATCTGTACAAGAAAATCTCTGAAGCCTACATTGAGGAAGGGAATACAGTAAAAGGAAAATACTACCAGGATCTCTATCAGAAAGCAAATCTTGAGATGGATAAAGTACGGAAAAAGGAAAGAGACTTTGTCATCAATGAAGTGATGAAAGAGGAAGAGCGAAATAATGAAATCGAAAAAGAAAGGAATAAAATATATACCCTTTCAATGATTTCAATTTTATTAATTATTGCAGCAATTATCGTCTATTTCCTGAGAAAAAACAAAAAAAGAAATATAAATACGCAGAAAATTACAAATAAATTAAAAATTGAAAATGCCATTCAGGAGATTGAAAAAGATGTGCTTAAAAACCAAGTAAATGAAGGTTTTGACGAAGTGATGAATCTCGCAAAAGAAAACAGTCCGCAATTTTTTATCAGATTTCAGGAGGTTCATCCTCAGTTTACTCCGAAAATGCTAAAAATAAATCCGAATTTTAAAGTAACAGAGCTTACTTTTGCATCTTATATTTATTTAGGCTTTAGTACTAAAGAAATTGCTGATTATACTTTTAAAGCTGTAAAAACAATAGAAAATAACCGTTATAATTTCAGAAAAAAACTAGAAATCTCACCAGATCAGGATTTGTTGTTCTGGCTTAGAAATTATATTGATGGTGAATAATATTCTGCTCTTGGTTTAGTTTTAGCAGTATCTTTTCTACAATAGTTTTAAATAAATTTTTTACCTTTAAATTATCTGCATTAAAATGGATTTCAAAAGATCCTTAATCAAAATATTTTTATCTATTCTCCTTTTATGGAGTATTTCACTGTTTTCCCAAAACAATACCCAGAAAATTGATGAGTTAATAGACAATGCCAACCAATTGTATTTGGATGGTAGAACTGACGCTGTATTGAATATTTCAAAAAAAATAATCGCTGAATCTGAAAATTTAAAATACGATAAAGGTCTTTCCTACGGTTACTATTATTTAGCTTCATATTACTACGATAATGCAGAATTCAAGGAAAGCATACACCACGCTAAAAAAGCACAGAAATACGGCAAGTATTTAGCTAAAGATAAAACCCAGTCTGCCAGAATTTCTGCATTGTTGGGCGGAAATTATCTGCTGTTGGAGTTATATACTTTATCCTCTAAAAATTATAAAAAAACACTCAACATTCTCGATAGTAAAACAAAAAAAAACACCACTGATTCTCTTACACAGAGTGCCGTTTATTCAAACCTAAGTTATCTTTTTCAGAATATCAATATGCCGGATTCGATGTATTTTTATCTTAAAAAAGAGAAAACAATTCTAAAAAAAGTCAAATTTAAAAATGCTTATATAGAAAACGGTTGTTCGTGTTTAGGTTTCGGAAATTATCACTTAAATCAGAATAAAATAGATTCTGCACAATATTATTACAATAAATCTCTGGGATTTTTTAACGGAAAAAAGCATCCCTGCAAAATAGAATCGCTCATTGGCTTGGGGAATCTTCATACCCATGAAAAAGATTACGAAAAAGCTCACTACTACTACAGTAATGCTCTCAATAGCTTTGAGCAAAATAACTTTCCTGATATCCAGAGCGAATTGTTCAAAAAAATCTCGGAGCTTTACATTTCCCAAGGCAACGCGACAGAAGCAAAACATTATCAGGATTTATACTTACAAGCACATAACAAACTGGATGCTCAAAAGAAAAAAGAACGTGATTTTGTCCTGAATGAGGTGATGAAAGAAGAAAAAGCACAGCATCAGAATGAAGTGAAAAAAAATCAGAAAATGACCTGGTTGATCGTTTCATTATTGGTTTTAATTACTGTTTTTATTATTTATCTTCTTCAAAAATCAAAAACCAAAAACCAAAAGGCTTTAGAAATTACAAAACAATTGCAGTCTGAAAAAGCAATCAATGAAAAGGAAAAAGACACCCTGAAATTACAGTTGAGTGAAGCATTTGAAGAAGTAAGAAAATTAGCTAAAGAAAACAGTCCTGATTTTTTCATCAGATTTCAGGAAGTTTATCCACATTTTAGAGTCAAGATGCTGGAAATCAATTCTCAATTTAAAGTTTCTGAACTTACTTTTGCTGCATATATTTATTTAGGATTTAATACCAAAGAAATTGCAGATTATACTTTTAAAGCCGTAAAAACTATTGAAAACAACCGCTATAATTTCCGAAAGAAACTAAGAATTTCTCCCGAAAAAGATCTTCAGATTTGGTTGAGAAATTATATTGATTCTGAATAATAAAAATCCCTTTCATATTTTCATGAAAGGGATTGTATTTTAGATTAAATCTTTCTATTAAGTAAGCATTCCGCCGTCAACATTAAGAACTTGGCCAGAAATATAAGAAGACATCTCGCTACCGAAGAAAACGCATGCATTGGCAACATCTTCAGGCTGTCCTCCTCTTTTCAATGGAATTCCGTCTCTCCAGCTTTGAACTGTTTTCTCGTCTAAAGCAGCTGTCATTTCAGTTTCGATAAATCCTGGAGCAATAGCGTTGCAACGGATGTTTCTTGATCCTAATTCAAGTGCTATCGATTTTGTGAAACCAATCACTCCGGCTTTAGAAGCAGCGTAGTTTGCCTGTCCTGCATTCCCTTTCACTCCCACTACAGAAGTCATATTGATAATAGAGCCTGATTTCGCCTTCATCATCGGCTTTATAACTGCCTTAGTAAGGTTGAATACAGAATCTAAATTTACCTTAATAATAGTATCCCAATCGTCTTTAGACATTCTCATCAACAGATTATCTTTGGTAATACCTGCATTATTCACTAGAATATCAATTTTGCCGAACTCAGCCATTACCTCTTCTACTAATTTCTGAGCAGCATCGTAATCTGACGCATCAGACTGATATCCTTTAATTTGAGTTACAGAACTCAAAGCAGTTTCTAACTCTTTTGCTTTTTCTACAGAACCTGCATACGTAAATGCTACTTTTGCTCCTTGTTGAGCAAAAATCTCAGCAATACCCTTCCCGATTCCTCTTGTAGCTCCGGTAATCAGTGCTACTTTTCCTTCTAATAGTTTCATTATTGTAATATTATTTTTCTAAATTCTTGTATTTATTTGTGGAAGTCTTTTGTGGTGTTTCAACTTCCGTACTGACCGAGTTATTCACAATCAGCACAATCTCTCCTTTTAAAGTTTTACTTTTCGAGAATTCAATCAATTCATCAATTGTACCTCTTTTAGTTTCTTCGAATTTTTTTGAAATTTCGCGGCTCAAACTTGCTCTTGTTTCTTCACCAAAGAATTCTTTAATCTGTTCTAAAGTTGTATTGATCTTATGCGGACTTTCGTACAAAACAATGGTTTTTTTCTCCTCAGCCAGCTGTTTCAGTTTCGTTTGTCTTCCTTTTTTCGGGGGAAGGAAACCGGCAAATAAAAACTCGTTATTTGGCAATCCTGAAACTACCAAAGCCGGAATTAAAGCTGTCGCACCAGGCAGGCAGATCATTTCAATATTACTGTCAGAACCAGCTTTTGCCAAAAGATAACCCGGATCTGAAATTCCTGGAGTTCCTGCATCGGTTATAATTGCGATGTTCTGACCACTTTGAAGATCAGTAATTACCTTCTCAGTAGTGTGATGCTCGTTATGTAAATGATAAGATTTTAAAGGTTTTGAAATTTCGTAATGCTTCAAAAGCACTCCGGAAGTTCGAGTGTCTTCACACAAAATATAATCGACTTCTTTCAGCACTTTAATCGCCCTGAAAGTCATGTCTTCTAAGTTCCCAACAGGTGTGGGAACGAAATATAGGATTCCACTCAAAATTATAAAAATTTATTTTCTACCAATATCCAAAGTCTTTGCGCATATTCATCTACTTTATCCCATTTTCTGTCGTAGTAGAGGTCGCTTAGATATTCTTTTGCCTCTTCAAGATTTCTGCATCTGTTCAGCTCAGCAACGGCATGGTTTAGGTCAGTTTGGCTTCCTCCAAAAAGCAGTTTGGTAAAAGCCATCCTATCATTCAAATCTAGTCTGAACTCAGGTTTTTGCTTTTCCGCTTCCATATAATCGGTCGGAATATTTGTTTTTAAAATGCTTCCTGTTTCTTCTTTTATAACCGAAGCCGGTTTTTCCTGAGGAATTTCTCTTTCCAAATGATCATCATCAAACAATGTCTGAATCGATTTTAAACCTTTTATATTCGCAAGTCTTATTTTTTTCTCCTGCTGATAAGCTTCAAGATTTTCAAAGCTCTCATCAGAAGCAGGTTTATCAGACTCAGCTGTTGGTTTGTTTATTTCAACAATTTTTCTTCTGTCTCTATCTTCACTTATCAGAACATCTTCTTCACGTGTTTCAGTATCTTTTTTTATTTCTGTCAGAATACTTTCGACATTTGAATTTTCAGTCATGATTTCATCTTCATCATATTTAAAATCATCAGAAACAGATTCATTTTCAGATTCTTCAATCAAAATTTCATCTTCAATCTGCTCAGATTCAAACATATTAGGAAACTTTTCTGAAGAATTTTCATTTGCTTTTGCAGATTCATAATTGCTTAGAATTTGCTCTTCTTCCTCAAAATTATTTGAAACGCTCTCATCAGAAATTTCATTTTCAAATTCGTCAATTTCATTTAATTGATTATTAAAAATAGCTTCCTCTTCAGTTACTTTTTGGTCAAATATTTCTTCATCAATGTCATCTTCCTCTTCAGGAACAGAATTTTCAAGAATTCTTTCCTCATCTACAAAACTTAAAACCTTAGAAATTTCTTCAGAAGATTCTTCCTCATCTATTTCGTTCAGTTGATCGTTAAAAACAGCATTTTCTTCAACGATTTCAATATTTAAATTTTCCTGCTCAGTAATTTCTTCATCTAAATCTTCTTTCTTTTCTTCAATTCTCTCTTCCTCGGCAAGATTTATCATATTTTCATGGAATTCGTTTTCAACAATCTCATTCAGTTGATTATTAAAAATAGCTTCCTCTTCCATCACTTCATTTGGTAGGTTGCTTTCACTTCCTTCAATCTCGTTCAGTTCATTATTGAAAATAGCTTCTTCCTCTGTTACTTCGTGAGAAAAATTCTGAGATTCGGCTATTGTCTCAGCTAAAAAAGAGCCTGATAAAGGTTCTGAAAACCGTAAATTATCATTTTTATAGTATTCTACCTTATTTTTAAGCAGTTTTAAAAATGAAATTCTCTCTGCAAGATCATCGATAAGATTTTGCTTAGAAAGTAGCTCGTCAACGTCGTTTATTTTGTCTAGAATACCAATGATATTCTTAGATTCAAAAAAAATCTTTTCCTGTAAATCTTGGATGTTCTGCATAGAAGAATCTTATTAAAATTGCTTACTTTTGGTCTTAAAATATTACGGCTAAAATAACAAATGTTTTTAGAAAATACAATTAATCATTCCAAACAAAGCGGTTGGATGGAAGTTATTTGTGGCTCTATGTTTTCAGGAAAAACCGAAGAGTTGATCCGAAGACTGAGAAGAGCTGAAATGGCGGGGCAGAATGTGGAAATTTTCAAACCCAAAACCGATACAAGATATTCTGATGAAGATGTTGTTTCGCACAATAAAAATAAAATCCGAAGTACTGCAGTAGAAAATCCTAATGAAATTATTCTTCTGGGGTCAAACTGTGATGTGGTAGGAATTGATGAAGCGCAATTTTTTGATGAAAGCATCGTTGAAGTTGCTAATCAATTGGCAAACAGTGGAATTCGAGTAGTCATTGCAGGTCTGGATATGGATTTTCTGGGACGACCTTTCGGACCGATTCCTAATCTGATGGCAACTGCAGAATACGTGACAAAAGTGCACGCCATCTGCAAAAGGACAGGAAATCTCGCTAACTACTCCATGAGAACTTCTCAGGGAAATAATTTAGTTGAATTAGGAGAAACAGAAAGTTATGAAGCGGTAAGCCGTCGAGTTTTTATTGAAGAAGTACTTTCTAAGAAGAAATAATGATTAATTTAGACTGAGTTTAAGGTTTAGGTTAAATTTAAATTCGTTTAAACCTAAAAGTTTTTCTTTAATAAAATAATTGCTGAAAATCTTTTGCTGCGCTGAGCTTGTCGAAGTGTTCTTGCGCCTTAAAAACATAATTTAAATAAAGCTTCGCACCTTTGCGATCTACCAGAATACATCAGACACAAAATATAAGCAGATAGGGCACCAATGAATTATACAGTACAACAAATTGCAGAAATCACCAGTTCAGAAATTATTGGTGATAAAAATCTATTAATAAAAAACATAGCTTTTGACAGCAGGATTATTTATTCAACTAAAAATGCTGCTTTTATTGCAATTAATACTCAAAAAAATTCTGGTGAAAAATTTATAGAATCGGCTGTTGACAGAGGAATTAATGTCATTATTTCTCAACATCAATATCCACAATTTGAAAATGTAACTTGGATTATTGTGGAAAATTCTGTGGAATTTCTTCAGAAACTGGCAAAACATTATTTCGAAAAATCAAACTTAAAATCAATTGGAATTACAGGAAGCAATGGTAAAACGATTCTCAAAGAATGGCTCTATCAATGCTTATGGAATGAATTTCCGACCGTGAAAAGTCCGAAAAGTTTTAATTCTCAGATTGGTCTGCCACTTTCTTTGCTTCAGATTAATTCAAGTCACCAATTAGGGATATTTGAAGTGGGGATTTCGATGCCAAATGAAATGCAGATTTTGGAAAGTATTTTCCATCCGCAAATTGGTTTAATGACTCACATCGGAACCGCCCACGCAGCAAATTTCAAGTCTGAAGAAGATTTAATTAATGAAAAAATAAAGCTTTTCAAAAATTCTGAAGTTATCATCTTCAATGGCGATAATCTTTTGGTTGACAGAAAAATAAGAGAAATTTATTCAAGTAAAAAATTAATATCTTACGGATTCAAAGAAAATAATGATGTCTTTTTTAAAAACAATATCTCAAGAAATGAAGATGTTGTTGTTACTTATTTTGACGAAGAAATTACCTTCCCTGTTCATCAGCGCGATGAAGCCACTTTAACGAATGCTTTAGCGCTGATAACCGTTTTAAAAGAACTCAACATCAGCAATGATAAAATAGTCGATAAAATCAACGCTCTGAAAGCCGTAGAAATGCGACTGGAAGCTATCGAAGGAATTAAAAATAATATCGTTATCAATGATTCTTTCAATCTGGATCTCGATTCTTTAAAGACTGCGTTACAGTTCCTAAATGAATATAAAAAATCGAAAAAATCGCTGGTTTTAACAGATATCATCGGTGTAAATGCAAATTCTCAGGAATTGTATGAAGAAGTTTCAGAATTGGTCAACGAGCAGAATTTTGAAAATTTATTTCTAATTGGTGAAGAAATTACTCAGTTTAAAGATTTATTTAAATCTAAAACCTACACTTTTGTTAACACTCAGGAATTAATTGATAATAAATATCTTACAGAAATCGAAAATCAAATTATTCTTCTGAAAGGTGCAAGAAAATTTGAGATTGAAAAACTGAAAGATCTATTAGAACTCAGAAAACATGATACGGTTTTAGAAGTAAATTTAAATGCTATTCTTCATAATATCAATTACCATAAATCTCTGCTGAAACCTTCCACCAAAATGATGGCAATGGTAAAAGCAAATGCTTATGGTTTAGGAAGTTATGAGATTTCCGAGTTTCTTCAACATCATCACATTGATTATTTGGGAGTTGCGTATGCAGATGAAGGTGTTGAACTTCGCAAAAAAGGAATTACTACTCCAATAGTTGTGATGAATCCTGAGCAGCACAGTTATGATACAATCATTCAGTACAATCTTGAGCCGGAAATTTACAGTTTCAGGGTTTTGGAATTGTTCTACGAGGCAGTACAGAAATCAGGTTATGATAAAAAATATCCTATCCATATAAAACTGGAAACCGGAATGCATCGCCTTGGTTTTAAGGAATATGAATTAGACCAATTAAGCCAAAGTTTAGAATATAAAAATCTGAAAGTTCAGAGTATTTTCAGTCATTTATCGTCTGCTGATGTTCCGACCGAGAAAGAATTTACTTTAAAACAGTTAGAAATATTTGAAAAAAACTCAAGTTATTTAATTGAAAAACTACGTTATCAGACTCTCAGACATATTTTAAACTCGTCAGGAATCACCAATTACAGCAACCATCACTACGATATGGTAAGAATCGGAATTGGAATGCTTGGCGAATCTGCAAATATTGATATTCAGAAGCAGCTTCAGTCAACGGTCAGTTTTAAAACGGTAATTTCTCAAATTTCTTTAGTTGAAAATGGAGAATCTGTAGGTTACAGCCGAAAATACAAGACAGATCATTTAACAAAAATCGCAACCATTCCAGTAGGATATGCAGACGGAATTCCGAGATTAATCGGTAATCAAATCGGAAACGTAGGCATCAACAAAACCCTAGCACCCATTGTCGGAAACATTTGTATGGATATGATGATGATCAAAGTAGATAATATTCCCAATGTAAAGGAAGGTGATACTGTCACGGTTTTTAACGCTAAACCAAGTCTCAAAGAATTTGCAGAATACTGCAAAACGATTACTTATGAAGTTTTAACCTCAATTTCTCCTCGTGTGAAAAGGATTTATATAAAAGATTAATTATGCAGAAACTCCTTGTTCTTTTATTCGTATTTCAATTGCTATTCGTCCATTCGCAGGTGAAAAAGGGTTTGGTCATTCCAAAAAATCCAAAAATTGGATTATCACTTGCCGGAGGTGGAGCGAAAGGCTTCGCACACGTTGGTGTTTTGAAAGTTTTAGATTCCTTGGGAGTAAAAGTTGATTATATATCCGGAACCAGTATGGGAGCTATTGTCGGTGGATTATATGCTTCAGGATACACTGGAAAAGACATCGAAAAAATCGTGATGGATACTGATTTCTATTCTTTAATCAGAGATCCAAAATCCCGGACAGAAAGTACATTCTTTAACAAATCAGTAGATAAATATCTCTTATCAATTCCTTTAAAAAACGGGAAAATTAATCTCCCCTCTTCCATAAGTTCCGGGCAGAAGAACGTATATCTTCTGAAAGAACTTTTTAAAAATGTTTCAACGATTGAAGATTTTTCAAAATTACCAATTCCTTTCATGTGCGTTGCCACCAATCTGGAAAGTGGAAATATGCAGATTTTTGAAAAAGGAGATCTCGTACAGTCGATTATGGCGAGTTCTGCATTTCCATCTTTAATGGATCCTGTGAAAATTGGAGACAGTATTTACATTGACGGAGCCATGACGGTCAATTATCCTTCAAAACCTTTGAAAGATAAAGGCATTGACATTGTAATTGGTGTAGATTTAAATCAAGATCTTTCAAAAAGAGAAGATTTAAACAACATCATTTCAATTTTGAATCAGGTGATCGACTTCGGAATTCAAAAAGACACAAGACGTCAGTATAGATTCACCGATATTAATATCAAACCGAATTTGAAAGGAATGACTGCAACAAGCTACGATGAAAAGAAAAAAATTCTGGACAGTGGTTTTGTAGAAGGTTTAAAGTACACGAATATTTTAGATGATTTACCTAAACGTACATTTGACCGCCTTAGACAGCCCGTAAATCCTATCTATTCTAATGTCTATAAGATTGACAGCATTGATTTGATTGGGAGCAGAATTTACGGTAAAAACTATGTTTTAGGAAAGATGGGGCTTCGTCTTCCATCAATGCAAACTTATGGAAGTGTGAATAAAGGGATTGATAAATTGGTAGCAACAAATAACTATCGTTTCATCAACTACGACATCATAACTGAAAACAACATTAATTATCTGAAATTATATGTGACGGAAGATGATGCCAGACATTTTTTAAAGTTTGGTCTGCATTACGATGAAATCTTCAAAACGGGATTACTTCTTAATTATTCAGCAAAAAGATTATTGTTCAAAAATTCAAATTTATCCTTGGATGTTGTCGTGGGTGACAAACCTAGATATTACTTGAACTATTTTGTAGATAATGGATACATTCCGGGATTCGGGCTTTACTCTTCGGGGATGAGCTTTGATTTGAAAGGAAATAATAATATCAACGTCGATAAATGGCAATGGCTTAGAAACGAAGTTTACATTCAGTCTGTCTGGAAAGATAAATACGCTGTCGGAGCCGGACTAAGCCACGATTATTTCGATGCTGAAATGAACGGTGCCAACAAGAGATCGAATAGATTTTTGAATCCTTATGTCTTCTTGAAAAGCGATACGCAGAATGACAAGGACTTTCCAAGAAGAGGGTTTTACTTAAATGCTGAAGGAAAAGTAATCGATCTGCTAAAATCTGCTGTCGACAAAAGAGTGGTTCAGGTAAAAGCGGATATCAGAATCAATATTCCTTTATCTAAACAATTCAGCTATCACCTTAATTTATATGGCGGAGTAACCATCGGTGAAAATCTTCCGGAATATTATCAATACAGGTTAGGTGGAATTTTCGAGCAAAATGTGATCAATTTCAAAACATTTAATGGCTTCTATTTCGCACAATTAAATAGCAATAATGTCGCTCTAATTTCAAATGATCTTCAATTTAAATTTTATAAAAACTTTTTCCTGAGCGGAAACTTCTCTTTTGCCAATCTATCGGATGATATCAGTTTCGAAGACGCAGTAAAAGTAAATTACAGCTCTGTAGGAATCATGGCAGGTTATAAATCTCCTTTCGGACAGATTAAATTCAACTTCAGCCATTCACTTAAAAATAATCAAAAAGGTATATTCAGTGTTATTTTAGGGCACTGGTTTTAAAACAATGATACAATTCTTTTACGAAAACTTACCAGAATCTGTCAATACAGATTATACAAAATGGCTGGAAGAAATCATTCTTTCAGAAGAAAAAAAACTAGGTGATATTAATTACGTATTCTGCGACGATGAGTATTTACTCAAAATAAATCAGGATTATTTACAGCATGATTATTACACCGACATCATCACTTTCGATTCTGTGAAAGGCAAAACAATAAGCGGAGAGATTTTCGTATCTTTGCAGCGCATTTCAGACAACGCTTCTACCCTATCCAAAAACTACGAAGAAGAATTAAGAAGAGTCTTGGCTCACGGTATTTTGCATTTGTGCGGTTATAAAGATAAATCAGAAGAAGAAGAACATGAAATGCGAAGTAAAGAAGACTTTTATATTGCAAAATATAATTAGGAGCTAATTCCCGCTGTCCGCACTCGCTTTTTTTCTTTTTCAAAGAAAAAAGAGCTCAAACAAATGCTACCATCGGGGCTAGAAACCACGGAATACAGGCACTTTTAAGCCTTATTTCGATACAATGTTTCACGTGAAACATTTATACAGGATTTAAAAATTTAAGGCTTAAATAAGCAATTAAAATGATTTCAGAAATATATGATGTAATTGTAGTAGGTGCAGGTCACGCTGGTTGTGAAGCTGCTGCCGCTGCTGCCAATTTAGGTTCAAAAACTTTATTGGTTACCATGAATATGCAGACTATCGGACAGATGAGCTGCAACCCGGCAATGGGTGGAATTGCCAAAGGACAAATCGTAAGAGAAATAGATGCAATGGGAGGTTACTCCGGAATTATTGCTGATAAATCTGCGATACAGTTTAAAATGCTGAACCTTTCAAAAGGTCCTGCCATGTGGTCTCCCAGAACGCAGAACGACAGAATGCTTTTCGCAGAAGAGTGGCGTTATGCATTAGAAAACACTCCCAATCTTGATTTCTTTCAGGATATGGTAAAGAGCTTAATTATAGAAAATAATAAAGCAGTAGGTGTTGTAACTTCTCTAGGAATTGAGATCAGATCAAGTTCAGTAGTTCTTACCAACGGTACTTTCCTGAATGGTTTAATCCACGTTGGTGATAAACAATTAGGCGGTGGAAGAATGGGCGAACCAAGAGCTTTCGGAATTACCGAACAATTGGTTTCGTTAGGTTTTGAAGCTGGGAGAATGAAGACCGGTACTCCACCAAGAGTAGACGGAAGAAGCCTCGATTATTCTAAAATGGAAGAACAAAAAGGAGATGAAAATCCTCAAAAATTCAGCTATTTAGATACTCCAAAATTAACTAAACAATTAAGCTGTCATATTGTTTATACCAACGAAGCTGTACACGATATTTTACGTGAAGGTTTTGACAGAAGTCCAATGTTCAATGGTACAATTCAAAGTTTAGGGCCAAGATATTGTCCAAGTATTGAAGATAAAATCAACCGTTTCGCAGAGCGCACAAGACACCAGCTTTTCGTAGAACCGGAAGGTTGGAGAACTGTGGAAATCTATGTAAACGGATTCAGTTCTTCTCTACCTGAAGATGTTCAGATCAAAGCAATGAAACATATCCCAGGGTTTGAAAACGTAAAAGTATTCAGACCAGGCTATGCTATTGAATATGACTACTTCCCTCCTACCCAGTTAAAGCATACTTTAGAAACTAAACTGGTTGATAACTTATATTTTGCCGGCCAAATTAACGGAACTACAGGTTATGAAGAAGCTGCCGGACAAGGCTTAATGGCAGGTATTAATGCTCACAATAAGGTTCATGAAAAGGATGACTTCATTCTTAACAGAGATGAGGCTTATATCGGCGTTTTAATCGATGATTTGATTACCAAAGGTACTGAAGAACCCTACAGAATGTTTACTTCAAGAGCTGAATACAGATTGCTTTTAAGACAAGATAATGCAGACATTAGATTGACTGAAAAAGCATATAATTTAGGTTTAGCAAAAGAGGAAAGAGTAAAAAAGGTTGAAGAGAAAATTATTAAAAGTCAGGAACTTGAAGCTTATCTTAGAGAAACTTCTTTAAAGCCGGGAATTATCAATCCTATTTTAGAAAGTATAGAAAGTAATCCTGTAGATCAGGCTTACAGAGCTTCTCAATTTCTTACGCGACCTAATATTACCTTAGATAAACTTGATTTGATTGACACTATCAAAGAGTTTACATCTCAATTTAGCGATGAAGTAAGAGAACAAGCTGAAGTTAATATCAAATATAAAGGCTATATCGAAAAGGAAAAAGAGAATGTTGCTAAGCTGAACAGACTTGAAAATGTAAAAATTCCTGAGGATTTTGATTACATTAAAATCACAAGTCTTTCTTCGGAAGCAAAGCAAAAAATGAATAAAGTAAGACCTAAAACTTTGGCTCAAGCAGGAAGAATAAGTGGTGTTTCTCCGGCCGATATTAACGTTTTAATGGTCTATTTAGGACGATAAATCAATTATGTTTCACGTGAAACATTTATAATAAACTAAGGTATTTAGAGGCTTAAAAACTTTTCTGAATACCTTTATTTTTAAAATACAATAATCAAAATGAAAATAAAAGATCATTTTCTTTCTCAGGAAATATTTGAAATACAAGAAACGGAAACCAAAGGAGTTTTTAAAACCTCCCCTATTCCATCCAACATTTCTAAATACTATGAAAGTGAAGATTACATTTCTCATCACCAGGACTCAGGAAGTTTAAAAGAAAAACTGTATAAATTTCTGCAATCTTTCAATCTTCAATACAAGAAAACTATTCTGATTGATAGAATAAAAAAGAATTCTAAGGTATTAGATTATGGTTGCGGTGCAGGAGAATTTGTAAAATTTATTGAAAATGATTTTGAAACTTATGGATTTGAGCCAGATCCTGATGCTAAAAATGCAGCAACAAATAAGGTCTCAAAAGCAAAAATAATAGCAAATATTAATTTAATTGAAAATGAAAGCTTAGATGCAATTACGCTATGGCATGTTTTTGAACACATCGAAAACCAAAGTGAAATGCTTTCAATCTTTCATTCAAAATTAAAAGAAAAAGGTTTATTGATTATTGCAGTTCCCAACCCTACTTCTTACGATGCAAAACACTATAAAGAATTTTGGGCAGCTTATGACGTACCAAGACATATCTACCATTTCTCTAAAAATGGAATGGAAAATCTCATTTCAAAAAATCAAAATTGGAAAATGAGAAAAATTAAACCTTTGGTTTTAGATTCCTACTACATCTCGATGTTGAGCGAAAAATACAAAAAATCACCCCTATTTTGGCTAAAAGCAGTCGTGCACGGAACGATTTCTAACGTAAAAGCATTATTTTCTAACGAATTTTCAAGTTTGATATACATTATCGAAAAAAAGTAGAAAATCGATTTTTAAGCCATTTCTGAAAGCCAATTTTCTCCATATTCACATAAAAAACAAAAAACTCAGGAAATTATCCTGAGTTTTTTAATTAAAATTTTATAGAGTTTAGAACTTATAAATATTTAAAATAAGATTCTTCTTATTTTCATCATTACTCTATTACTAATTGATATCATCAATAACGAATTAATATTTTCAAATAATTTTAATACGTCATGTTTTGACGCTGAGACCAATTATTTTTGTTTCAAATAAAATAAACAATTTTTATGGAAACAATTTACACAACGACAACGACACCAAAAGTTTTGGTAACTCACAACTCATTATCAAAAGAAATTTTAAATTATGTAGAAGTAACCGAAAATTATGATGGAAGTCCAATTTCTTCAACTTTCAATGGGATTGGAAAAATTTATACACAAGATCCTACGAGTAATAAGTACTATAGAGCTGTATTTCATGATAACGTAATTAATTTAAACAACTTTATTGACCGCAGCGCCAATAATGGAATACCTAACATTACAGAATTACTAAAGTTTGTTATAAAAATAGCATACAAAGCATCATCTACTAATGAAGGATTTAGAGAACCTTTAAAAATAAAAATTCCCTCAGGAAGATTTAAAATAACAGATACAATTCTTGATTTAAATTCTGGTGTATTTAATGGGAAATTTATATTTGAAGGAGAGGGATTTCAAAATACTGTTATCCTTTTTGAACCTGATTCAGATAAATTTTTATTTGACAATGAAGATATAATTGGATTTACTACATTTAGTAATATAGGATTCATTTCAGATCATAAAGGTAAATTTATGAATGCGAAAGTAAATTTAAGTGGAACAGCTCAATCATTAATATTTTCAGATTGTTCTTTTGAAAGATTTAAAACAATTCTTGATGTATCAGGAGATACAATGATGTCAGAGATAACCTTTAGAAATTGTAAAATATTAGCCACAGATCAAGATTCGATTCTTTTTAAATTAAATAATCCACAAGCAGTAAATTGGAGATTTTACTCAACTGAAATTGAAAGTGTATCAGGAATAGTATTTGATTTCTATGCAGGGATGGCAATATCATATTTTCAAGGCTCAATTATAGGTAATGAATCTACTGATAATGTAATTTTTAAGGTCAACAGTAGTGCTGATCCAAATAAATTCGGTCATACAAACAACCCAAACTTACAAATGTACGGGGTAAGATTTGAAATTAGAGGTAACACAAAACTTATTAAAATTGATAATGATGATGTAGACTTTTCAGCAAAATTTGATAATTGTGGTCTAGGAGGTTTTGGAACCAATCCTTCAAATTATGCCATTGATATTAAATCAAAAGGTAGTTTTATTTTTGATAATTGTGGTAATTATCAAAACTTTAGATTTAAACATCATGTAAGAAACGCTGATGCTTACTTAAATCCAGCAAAAATTAAATTTATCAATTCATGCCCAGATTTGGACTTAATCAATAATGGATTTTGCAATGAAGTTGTTAATACAGGAGGATATCCAATTTATATTTTCGAAAATTGCGGGCTTAACTCATACTACAGACCTTTCGGAAGAGATACTTTCTTTTTAAACGATGATTCTTATAAAATCAGCAAGAAAATTATAAGCAAAGGGCACAGAAATAATGGCAGCGAAGTAATTGGTATTGTGCAGGATAGAGTATATGCAGATCTAGGACCTAATACACTTGGTTATAAAGAACTTGTATCTTTCAACATTCCAAATGTCCCAATCCATACTATCAAAATTATTTTTGATAAAGCTTGGCAAGGAGGTTATGGAGGCTTGACCTATAATGTTAGGGTATATAATACAGATAAATCTATTGAAATAGCATCAGGAGTATTAAATACCTATAATAAATTGGAACTTATTGATAATCGAGGTTATTTTGTAGCAAATAATGATCAAATTCATATTGAAGTAGAAAGTATAGGAAGTTGGAGCCAAACTTTAGGCGTAAAAGTATTTTTAGTAGTAGAATATTAAAACATTAACGGGACTCTATTTGGAGTCCCATTAATATTATACTTAATTTTTTATTTATTAATCGCAGCAATACCCGGAAGTTCCAAACCTTCTAAACTTTCCAACATCGCCCCTCCTCCGGTAGAAACATAACTTACTTTTTCAGCGTAACCGAATTGCTTAACAAACGCTACACTGTCGCCACCACCTACTAAAGAGAAAGCTCCCAATTTTGTAGCTTCAGCAATACTTTCACCTAAGGCAACCGTACCGGCAGAGAAATTTGACATTTCGAACACACCGATTGGTCCGTTCCAAAGAATTGTTCTTGAGTTTAGTAAAACATCATTGAACTGCTCACGAGACTTTGGCCCGGCATCCATTCCCATCCAACCCTCTGGAATTTCATAAATATCTGCCTCTTTTCTATCTGCATCATTACTGAAACTTTCAGCAATAATAGTATCGGAAGGAAGATAAACTTTCACATTATGTTCTTTTGCTTTACCCAAAATTTCTAATGCTAAAGGCAATTTATCTTCTTCAACCAATGAATTTCCTATTTTACCTCCAAGAGCTTTAATGAAAGTAAAAGCCATCCCTCCACCGATGATTAAATTATCAACCGCAGGTAAAATATTTTCTATAATGGTAATTTTAGTTGAAACTTTTGATCCTCCTAATATCGCTGTAACAGGTTTTTCACCGCTTTTTAAAACTTTATCAATCGCTTTTAACTCATTAGCCATCAATAAACCGAAAAATTTAGTTGAATTAAAATAATTGGCAATTACAGCAGTAGAAGCATGTGCTCTATGAGCTGTACCGAATGCATCATTCACATAAGCATCTCCTAATTTCGAAAGCTTTTCAGCAAAAGCCTCATCGCCTTTTTCTTCTTCATTATGAAAACGTAGATTCTCCAATAATAAAATCTCGCCAGCTTTAAGTTCTGCAGCAGCTTGCTCAGCCTTCTCACCTATCGATTCTTCTACAAATTTAATCTGATGACCAAGAACATTAGAGACTTCTTCTACAATATGCTTCAATGAAAACTCATCTTTAACTTCACCCTTTGGTCTACCTAGGTGTGTCATTAAAATTACAGAACCTCCGTCATTAAGAATTTTTTCAACGGTTGGTTTCACTGCTGAAATTCTTGTGTTATCTGTAACTCTCAGCTGGTCGTCCTGAGGTACATTAAAGTCAACTCGTACTAAAGCTTTTTTATCTTTAAAATTGAAATCACTGATTGTTTTCATATGCTGATTTAATATTTTTATTTTTTTTGAAATCGTTTTGATGAATTGGTTCTTGTCTCTTCTCAATTCATTTCGATTCACAGATATTTTCTAATTTTTGTTTCACAAATGTAAGATTTTAAACTTTTGCAAAAGATTCAAAAAGACAAAAGTTTTCAAAAAACTTCCCACAAACCCATCACTCACCAATCAACATTAATTTCTTTATAGATAAAAAAAAGAATGATAGTTGTTGTTGAGTGTTGTGAGTTTCGGGGATAACTTTTATGTTAAAACTTCATAACATACAGTCTGAATTCAATTCATATTTAATTAACAATGTAAATCATTGAGCATCTGATAAATTTAAGACTTACTCACAAATATTAGTAACTTTTGAACAATGTTAAATATTAGTTTCTTCAGTATGGAGAAATACCAGATTTCTGACAGGAAAGTTTTTTGAAGTTATGATCATTATTTTTGGAGGCAACTTTCAGTAATGTTTTATTTTGATTAGGAAATATTTAGTTCAGAAAAGTTTTCCACAGTTATTCACATTGCTTTTCACATTTTATGAGTGAGTAAATCACATTTTGTGAATAAAAGGCTATTTTTGTTTGATAAACTGTAGAATATAATGAAAATCAATGTACTAGCTTTCCTATTGGTTGCATTTAGCTGTTTCGGACAAGAAAATTTCGTGGTAGTGACCGCCAAAACGAAGGAAGCAAAAATATTTTTTAGCGGCGGAATGATCAAAAAAACATTTTCTGCAGATGTTCTCTCTGGAAAAAATTACATTATTATAAAAGAATTTGGTAGAAATTCAGGTGTAGAAACTTCGGCATTTATGCCAGATAAAAAAATTAATGTTTTAAGAGTTGAATCTTATAATGATAATAGTTATTTGTACGCAGATAAATTGGGGAAGAATTCTGAAACCGATCAGCTTATAGACAGTATTGATTATTATAAAAAGGTACATAAGAATTTTGAGCAGGAACTTGCTTTAGTGAGAAATTCCATTGGAATTATTCAGAAAAATCAGACGTTGGGCGATCCTAATTCTACCGAGATTTTAAAAATGATTGATTTTAACAAATCTCAGTTGAAGGAACTTTACAAGGAAGAAGGTGTTCTTAACTATAAAATCAGTACTTATCAAAATAAAGTTTCACTTTTGGAAAATAGAAGAAATATGTCTTCCCGATCACAGGGAAATGCAAATATTATAATACTCCACGTATCGAGTGAAAGGAAGCAAAAAGTGAATTTTGAGGTCAGCCAGTATTTGCATGATGCAAGCTGGAGACCGCATTATATTATCAAGTCAAATGGCATTCAGTCTCCTTTAAAAATTTCTTACAAAGCGAAAATTCGTCAGAATACCGGATTAGAATTCAGAGATTTTCCTGTTAAATTAGTTAATGGAAGTTTTAGTGCTGACGAAAAACCTTACGAGCTAGACCGTTGGTTTCTGAGGACTGAAAGAGATGTGCATGTTTCTAATCAAGCTTTCCGGAGCCCTTACGAGAAAAGTAATTCATCAGTTCAAATGATGATGGTTGCCGATAAAAGTTCAAGAGTTACTCAAAAAGCCATGAAAACTGAGATTAGTTTGGATAAAAGTGCAGTCATTCCGTCTGATGTAGAAGTCACAGAAGATGTTGATGAATTTGAAGTGACAACCAATTATAAGTATTTTACTACTCCAAAACTAGAAAACAAGACTTACCTTTTAGCGTATATTAAAGATTATTCGAAGTATAATTTACTTCCTGGAAGTGCTGATATTATTGTAGAAGATACGCAGATAGGCTCGGTGAGTATCGATACCAATCAACTTTCAAGTGAAATGTTGATAAGCCTTGGTAGTGATTCTAACATCCTCACAAAAAGAGAATTGGTGAAAAAAGAAAATAAGAGCTTAGGAGATAAGGTAAAACAGGAAGTTTATCAATATGAAATTACAATTAAGAATAATAAGAATATTGCAGTGAATCTTGAGTTGAAAGATCAGATTCCACTTTCTACCGATGAAAAGATTAAAATTGAAGCTTTAAATCCTGATAAAGCCAGTTATGAAGCATCAACAGGGTTTTTAATTTGGAATATTGATGTAAAACCTAATGAAACTAAGAAGATTAATTTCGGATTTAACGTAACTTTGCCTGAAGATTTAATAACAATAGATATAAAATAAAAATGAAAAGAAAAATAGCTATTGCCGCAGACCATGCCGGTTTTGAGTATAAAGAAATTTTAAAAAAACATCTTCAAGAGCAGTTTGAAGTACAGGATTTCGGAACATTTTCTACCGATAGCGTAGATTATCCGGATTTTGTGCATCCTGCAGCAACTTCTGTTGAGAATGGAGAAAACGAATTGGGAATTCTCATCTGCGGAAGCGGAAACGGAGTTCAGATTACTGCCAACAAACATCAGAAAATAAGATGTGCATTGTGTTGGATGCCGGAAATTGCAGAATTGGCAAGACAACACAATGATGCCAATATGATTTCTATCCCGGCTAGATTTATTTCTAAAGAAGTAGCGATAGAAATTGCTAATAAGTTTCTGTCTACCGATTTTGAAGGTGGAAGACATCAGACCAGAGTTGATAAAATAGCATTCTGCTAAGTCATAAAGGCTTGTGATTCAGTTTGCAAGCCTTATTTATTTTTTATTTCTTATATTTGCGTTATTAAACAGAAATTACCAATCTGTTTATTTCCATTTGAACCTATAAAATTCGAAAGATATTATTAAAAGGTTTTTCTCTCCTCTTCTCCTTTTTTGTATTAAATTTATACAAAACTAAAATTTCAATTATTATAAAATGATTGGAACAGAATTTAACTCATTATCAATAAAATATAAACCTCGTACCAATGGTACGATAAAATAATAAAAGAATTATCAGAGAAATTTGATAATTGTATTAAAATTTAAAAGAATAAAATGCCAAAAAAAAATAAATACATAAGTCAGAAAAATGACTCAAAACTCTTGGAAATTGGAAGACTGATTCTCCGTTTTATGAATCAGAACCAAACCAAAATATACAATTACAAACAGATTTCAGACGGAATTGACTATAAAAATCCGAGACAGCGTGAGTTGGTCATCCAATCTTTGCATAAGCTCTTAGCAAACCAAAGAATCAAGGAAACTGAAAAAGGAAAATTCAGCATTAATCTTAATATTGAAGGAACTTTAACAGGAATTATCGATTTCAACCAAAGTGGAAACGCTTATGTAACAGTCGAGAATTTAAAAGATGATGTTTTCGTTCATGCAAAAAATGTGAAAGATGCATTGCAGGGAGATAAAGTTCTTATCGTTACTTACAATTTTAAAGGAAAGAAAATGGAAGGCTCTGTGCTGGAAGTTTTAGAAAGAAGCCGGACAGAGTTTGTAGGAACTTTCCAGCTTGTTCCACACAAAGAATTTGGGTTTGTAGTTTGCGATAAAAAGACGATTAACACGGATATTTTTATACCAAAAGGAAAAATTAACGGTGCGGAAAACGGAGATAAAGTCGTTGTAAAAATGCTTGAATGGAAACCTGGCGACAAAAATCCTGATGGTGAAATTATAAAAGTTCTTGGAGCTCCGGGAGAACACGAAACAGAAATTCACTCTATTTTGGCTGAATACGGTTTGCCGTATAATTTCCCTGAGGAAGTCGAAGCAGATGCAGAAAAAATCGACAGAAGAATTACCGAAGAAGAGGTTGCGAAGCGTAGAGACATGCGAAAAATCTGCACGTTTACCATTGACCCGAAAGATGCAAAAGACTTCGATGATGCTTTATCTATCCAAAAATTAGATAACGGAAATTGGGAAATCGGAGTACACATTGCCGACGTTTCTCATTATGTAGTTCCGGGAACAATGCTGGATGATGAAGCCTATGAAAGAGCAACTTCAGTCTATCTGGTTGACCGAGTTGTACCGATGTTGCCAGAAATTTTGAGTAATGACGTTTGTTCGCTTCGTCCAAATGAGGATAAATTCACGTTCTCAGCGGTTTTTGAGATGAATGATAAAGCTGAAGTGGTGAATGAATGGTTCGGTAGAACTGCCATTCACTCAGACAGAAGATTCACCTATGAGGAAGCTCAGGAAAGAATTGAGACTCAGGAAGGCGATTTAACAGAAGAAATTCTGACACTAGACAGACTCGCAAAAATCATGCGTGACCAGAGAATTAAAAACGGTGCGATTACCTTCGACAGAAGCGAAGTTCGATTTAATTTGAATGAAAAGAGTGAACCGATTGGGGTTTACTTTAAAGTCAGCAAAGACTCAAATCATTTGATTGAAGAATTCATGCTTTTGGCGAACAGAAAAGTTTCTGAATTTGTTTCTCTTAAAAAAGGAAGACCAAACGGAAATACCTTTATTTACAGAGTTCACGACGATCCGGATCCGGCAAAATTAGAAGCTTTACGAGATTTCGTTTCGACTTTCGGATACAAAATGGATCTGGCAAACACTAAAAAAGTTGCCGAATCTCTGAATAATTTACTTTCTGAAGTAAAAGGAAAAGGTGAGGAAAATATGATTGAAACTCTGGCAATGCGAAGCATGAGCAAAGCGGTCTACTCTACCGAGCCAATCGGTCACTACGGTCTTGGGTTTGATTATTATTCACACTTCACCTCTCCTATCCGTCGTTATCCAGATTTATTGGCGCACAGATTACTTCAGCATTATTTAGACGGCGGAAAATCTCCCGATAAAAATGAATTAGAAGAAAAAGCTAAACATTGCAGCGCCAGAGAACGTTTGGCAGCCGATGCAGAAAGAGATTCCATCAAATTTATGCAGGTAAAATTCATGGAAAAACATTTGGGAGAAACTTTCACTGGTGTTATTTCGGGAGTTGCAGAATTTGGTTTCTGGGTGCAGATTCCTGAAAACGGTGCTGAAGGTTTGATTAAATTACGTGATTTGATGGATGATTCTTATACGTATGATAAGTCGACACACGCTGTTTACGGTTCAAGAACGGGTAGAAAGTTTCAGCTGGGCGAAGAAGTTCAGATCAAAGTGGTAAAAGCCAATTTAATTCAAAAGCAATTAGACTTTAAGATTGTTGATTAAATTTTAAAAATAAATGATGAAAGACTGTCCTATGTGGCAGTCTTTTTTGTTTAAAAAAGTTTTTATCATACGATTTAGATTTAAAAAATTCATTTTTGCAGACAAATAGAAATATAATTTTTAAATTTGGGATAGAAACAATTTAAATGTTTGAACTCGTATTATCGGCCGTTGGTCTGGGCTTTATGTTGAGCCTGGTTTTCATTGGTCCTATTTTTTTCCTTTTGATAGAAACCAGTTTTACAAGAGGTCCAAGACATGCTTTAGCACTTGATTTTGGCGTTATTACAGCAGATTTACTGTGCATTATAGCAGCCTATTATGCAAGTGCAGACATTGTAAGTCTTATTGATAAACATCCCGGTTTTTATAGAATAACATCTATTCTTATTCTTTCGTATGGAATTGTTATGCTGGTAACCAAAACCAAAATGCATTTACCCGGCGAAGAAAAAATCATCAGTCAGAACTACATAAAAACATTCCTTAATGGTTTTCTGCTAAATATTTTAAATGTAGGAGTCATACTTTTCTGGTTACTTACGGTTATTGGTGTGAGAAATCAATATCCGGATACCGGAACTTTGATTTTATACCTAGCCATCGTGATAATGACCTATCTTTTAATAGATTTGGCTAAAATTTTCTTATCAAAACAATTCCACGATAGATTGACTCAAAAATTGGCAAACAGTATCAGAAAAGGTGTTGGTATTGTGCTTATTATTTTCAGTTTCTTCATATTTCTGCAAAGTTTCAAAAAGTTTAATCAGTTTGACAAAAGATTAGAAGAAGCAGAAAAGAAAGAATTAAAATACAAAAAAGATCAATAGATCAGTCTGACATAAATAAAAACATCAATTGAAAAATGAAAAAAATATTTCCAAAATCTCTTAAAAAAGGCGATAAAATTGCCATCATCTCCCCTGCCGGAGCCGTAGAACCCGCTCAGCTTGAGAAGGGAATTAAATTAATTAAAAGCAAAGGTTTTCAACCAGTGTTAGGTGAAAATCTCTACACAAAATTTTCAAACGGTTACAATTATGCAGGAACTGAAGAGCAGAGAACCAAAGACATCAATTGGGCATTAAACGACTCGGAAATTTCTGCGATTTGGGCATCTCGTGGAGGTTATGGATGCCAGCATTTAATAGAAAATTTAAATTTAAAAGGTTTTACAAAGAATCCGAAATGGTATATTGGATATTCTGATAACACAGTGATACAAAGTTATTTGTTGAAAAAAGGTTTCGCTTCGATTCACGGACAAACCATTAAAACCTCAAGTTTCGGAGTGACTGATGAAAGTTATGACCTAACTTTTAATATTCTGAAAGGAAAACCTTTAAAATATACTTTAAAATCGAATCATTTTAATAAAGAAGGGAATGTGGAAGGCGAATTGGTTGGAGGAAATTTAGCTTTAATTTATGCACTTTTAGGAACGAAATACTCTTTTGATTTTAAAGATAAAATTTTATTCATCGAAGATATTGGCGAAAACTTTTATGCACTCGACAGAATGATCATGAGCTTAGAATTAGCCGGAATTTTCACAAAGATAAAAGGCTTAATTATTGGCGGAATGACCAATATGGGTGACGAAAAAGAAAACAAGCAATATGAAGAAAGCTTCGATGAGTTTGCATACAAATTAATTTCAGACAGAATTTCAAAATATAAATTTCCTACAGTTTTTGCATTTCCAAACGGGCATATTCATAACAATATTCCTTTGATTTTAGGTGCAGAAGTTTCTTTGAAAGCCGGAAAAAATGTATCGTTAACTTTTAAATAGAATAATGTTTTACTCAAAATTTGTACTCGCATTTTTCTTGATTTTAGCTGGAGTGATACATTTCGTAAAGCCTCTGATTTTCATGAAAATAATGCCGGATTATATTCCGATGCATCTGCAGATGGTTTACATCAGTGGCGCAGTAGAAATTTTGTGTGGTATTCTCCTCCTTTTTCCCGAAACTCAAAAGTTGGGAGCTTATCTTTGTATCGCTTTATTCATCGCAGTTTTTCCTGCAAATATTGAGATGGCAAAAAAGTTTTATCAGGTTCATCATAAATATTTTTGGCTCACGGTTTTGAGACTTCCTTTACAGATAGTTTTGATTTGGTGGGCGTACCAGTTTAGAAAGTAAATAGATTTATTATGGATAAAATAATTCTTTCTTATCATTATAGTCCGGGTTTTTATGGAGAATTTATACTTAAAGATTTGGAAATATTAGATTCATTTGACTACTCTATTAAGTATTTTTGGTACTTTGATTCAAAGCATTTTCCTGATAATGAATTTGAAAGAAGACAGCAAAGAAGATTTACAAAAATCAAAGACAGTTTACCAAAGGAACTTGAAGAAAAACTTCAGAAAATATTAGCTTCAAAATTCGAAATTATTAAACCAGAAGTAATTAAGTCTGATAAAATTGAGTATGCTACATCAGCACATCCTAAAAGTGAATATTATAAGATTAATATTCAAAATGTAGATGAAATTGTGCATATTCCGTATGATATTTCTCAAATTCTAATAGGTGACGGGAAACAATTTTTTTTGGATTTTCATACTGAATTACAATCCTGGCTTGAAAAGGAATTTGAAATTGCTTCTGAGGGAAAAGCTTATAGATTTAATAAAAAGTAAATGGCAGATCACAACGACCTTGGCAAGAAAGCAGAAGATCTAGCAGCCGAATATTTAGTAGAAAACGGCTATAGAATTTTGGTGCGAAATTTCAGGTTTAAAAAAACTGAAATTGATATTATTTCTGAAAAAGACAATTTGATTATTGTCACAGAAGTGAAAGCCAGATCAACCGATTTTTTTATTCTTCCACAAGAAGCTGTTACAAAAGGAAAAATCAAGTCAATTGTTACGGCAGCCAATCATTTTATGGAAGAATTCAATAAAAATCAGGAAGTGAGATTTGACATTATCTCTGTGCTCCCTGACCAAAAAGGAAATTTAATAGTAGAACAAATTCCGGATGCTTTTCAGGCATTCGATGCTAATTAATATCGCTGCATGCTTTTAGCTATTAGCCAATTGCCGCAGCCAAATGCTAACAAATATATATGAAGACAATACTCATCACCGGAGCCACATCCGGAATCGGAAAAGCCACTGCAGAGCTTTTTGCACAACAAGGAAACAGAATCATTATTTGCGGAAGACGACCTGAAGTTTTAGAATCTGTAAAAAAAGAATTGTCGGCTTTAACCGAAGTTTTTAGTTTAAAATTTGATGTTAGGAATCTTGAAGAAGTTGAAAATGCCATCGCATCACTTCCTGAAGAATGGAAAAGCGTTGATGTTCTCATCAATAATGCAGGAAATGCACATGGTTTAGAGCCGTTATCAGCCGGAAGTACCAACGACTGGGATTCTATGATCGACGGTAACGTAAAAGGCCTTTTATACGTCTCAAAAACGCTTATCCCGATGATGAAAGAAAGAAATTCTGGACAAATCATCAATATCAGTTCTGTAGCCGCAAGACAGACTTATGCGAATGGTGTAGTATATTGTGCGACCAAAAAGGCAGTCGACGTCATTTCTGAAGGAATGAGAATTGAGCTCACGGAATTCGGTATCAGAGTGACCAATATTCAGCCGGGAGCTGTGGAAACAGATTTTTCTTTGATTAGATTTAAAGGAGATCAGGAAAGAGCTGCGACTGTGTATGCGGGTTATGAAGCTTTAAAAGCTGAAGATATTGCCGATGCTATTGCTTACTGTGTAAATGCGCCTCAGCATGTGACGGTTTCAGATATGACGATTTATCCGAGCGCTCAGAGCGAACCAAGAACGATTTATAGAAAAGGATAATTTGAAATGGTTTAATTTGAAAATGAAAATTGTTTCTTTCTTTTTTATATTTTTCTTTGTTTTTGGATATTCTCAACAATATTCAAAGCAGGAGAAAGTGGTTTTAATTCAAGCCAAAAAGCTTGATTCTCTGATGAAGAATAATGACATTTCAATTGTAAATTTATTTACCAAAGACGTTTCTTTCGGACATTCAAACGGCTGGGTTCAGAATCTAGATGATTTTAAAAAAGATTTTATTTCAAAGAAAGTTAGCTACAAGGAAATCAGTCAAACTGAAGTTTCCGAAATTAAAAAGTTTAAAAATACCGTCAGTCTCAGAAGAACCATTAAAGTTGCGGGTCTTTACGAAAAATATGATTTTCAAATGAAACTCGCAGTGCTTGAAATCTGGATTAAAAAGAAATCTGAATGGAAATTGTGGAGCCGCCAAAGTGTGGAAATAAAACAATAAATTTGTTATAAAACGAACAAATAATGAACGAAGATTTTCAGAAATTTTTAATTTATCAAACGCCAAACAATGAAGTTAGGGTCGATGTTTTTCTGCAAAATGAAACGCTTTGGCTGACTCAAAAAGCAATGGCAGTTTTGTTTGATGTGACAAAGTCTACGATTAGTGAGCACTTGTCAAATATCTATGCTTCCAATGAACTTTTAAAGGAAGCAACTGTTCGGGAATTCCGAACAGTTCAAACTGAAGGTGAAAGAAATGTTACCAGAAATATCGAATATTATAATCTAGATGCCATTATTTCTGTAGGTTACAGAGTAAATTCAGCAAAAGCAACGCAATTCAGAATTTGGGCAACGCAAACTTTGAAGGAGTTTATCATCAAAGGTTTTGTGATGGATGATGAACGCTTGAAGCAGGGACAAACCGTTTTTGGTAAAGATTATTTTAAAGAATTATTGCAGAGAATCCGTTCGATTCGTTCGAGTGAAAGGCGAATTTATCAACAAGTCACAGACCTATTCGCCGAATGCAGTATTGATTATGATAAAAATTCTGATATTACGAAAAACTTTTATGCAACGGTTCAGAATAAATTTCATTTTGCCATTACCGGAAAAACTGCCGCCGAAATTATTTATAAAAACGCCAACAGCGAAAAAGAAAATATGGGCTTGACTACATGGAAACATTCTCCAGATGGAAGAATTTTGAAATCTGATGTTGTAGTTGCTAAAAATTATCTCGCAGAAAAAGAAATTCAGCAACTGGAAAGAACGGTGACAGGTTATTTTGATTATATCGAAGGTCTGATTGAAAGGGAAAACACCTTTACAATGGAAGCTTTGGCGGAAAGTGTTAATAAGTTTTTAAATTTCAACGAGTATAAAGTGCTTGAAGGAAGTGGTAAAGTTGCTAAAATTGTTGCGGATAAAAAAGCAGTCACAGAATACGAAACATTCAATAAAACCCAAAAAATAGTTTCTGATTTTGATAAAGAAATAAAAAAACTTGGAAAGAATCTTTAAGCTTCTAAAATTTCGTATTTTTTAAAATGCCAAAGAGCAAAGGATTAGACTTTTACATTTTGTAAACTTTTGAAATGCTTTCATTCAATCATTTCTTTTGGTACTTTTGCGGTAGAAAAGAGAGTTTTGTAATGATCTCTTGTTTAAATTTAATTCAATGAAAATATTATATCTCGAAACTTCCTCAAAAAACTGCTCAGTCGCCATTTCAGATGATGAAAAGCTGCTTTGCGTGGCAGAAGAAGTTTCAGAAAACTATAAACAATCGGAAAGTCTACACTCATTTGTAGAATGGGCTTTGGAAGGTGCCGAACTTTCGGTAAAAGATATTGATGCGGTTTGCCTTGGAAAAGGTCCTGGTTCTTATACAGGTTTGCGAATCGGAGCAGCTTCAGCAAAAGGTTTTTGTTATGGTTTAAAAATTCCTTTGGTAGCTGTCAATTCTTTAGAAAGCATGAAAGAGCCTTTTTTAGGCCAAAACTATGATTTGGTTATCCCTTTGGTCGATGCAAGACGGATGGAGGTTTATACCGCTGTTTATGATGGAATAACAGGAGAAGAACTTCTTCTCACAGAAGCCAAGGTTTTAGATGAGAATTCTTTTGAAGAATTTAAAGATAAAAAAGTGATATTTGTGGGTGACGGAGCAAAGAAAGCGAAAGAGATTTTGCAACTTCCCAATGCTGAATTTAATAAAGATATATACCCTTCTGCTCAATATTTAGTCAAGAAAACTTTAGAGAAAATTAAAAATAAAGACTTTGAAGACATTGCCTATTTTGAGCCCCTTTATTTAAAAGAATTTCACGGAGTTAAAAAGAAAAAAAGCGAAGAATAATCTTCGCTTTTTTGTTTATTTTTTCTGAGCCGGAACCGATGCAGGTTGAAGCTTTTGAATATTATTATTCATCATATCCGGCTTCTTAGGAACACCGCTTTGAATAGCGTTATTTACCGGTTGTGAACTGTTTGGTAACGGATTGTTTTGATTTCCGGGAGCTGTGATATTCTGAGATTGTGTAATATTATTTTGTGATGGCTGACCGAATGCACCTGAATTTTGCTGAATATTCTGAGTGTTTTGCTGTACAATATTTCCCTTATTATCGGTTGACTGAAATGCGATATCACTTTTCAGATAATTAAGCATTTCTTTTGCTTTTTCACCCTCAGGAGTTTTTCCATAGTTGAGAACAATTTGTTCCAACTGTAAAATCATCACCTCTTTCCCACTTGATTTTCCTGCGTTGAATGCATTCAAAAGATAAAGTTTAGGTACAAGTGCGTCTTTAGGATTTTTTTGAATGGCCTGATCTAGTATGGCTTGACTTTCTGTAAACTTTTCAGATTCAAATAAAGCGTATGCGGTTTTGTAATCATTTTCCATCTCTGGAGACGACTTTACAAACGTATTATTTTTAGGATTTCTGGCAAATTCTGCATACGAGCTGTAAGGATAATCTGTCAGTAAAATCTGTTTTGCTTTTGCTGAAGCCTGAGGATTTTTCTCATGATTCATTGCGAAAATTTCGTACAAAGCCTGCAGCATTACCTTTTCTTCCGGTTTTACGTCTACCAGGTCATACAAAGTTTTTGTAGCTAATGGAGTATTGGTAAAATAGTTCTGATACATGATTCCAAGACCTAATGAAGCGGTGTCTCTGTCTTTTTTCAGCTGAGATAATTTTCCGGCATCACTTGGTATTTGCTCAATATAATAGGCCGGCTCAAAACGTCTTGGGTTGGGTGCCGTGCTTACTCCCAAAGCTTCATTTTTCATATCTTCAATCGAAGCCATTTTTTTAGAATAACGCCAGTTATCTACCAAAGCTCTTTCACCCCAGATTTGCTTAAAGGTTGAAGTTCCTTTGCTTACAGTTCCTGTATTTCCGTAGTAAAAACCTTTGGTTGCAGTTCCAAAATCTTCAAAAGAATTTGAGCTGTTGGCAAATATTGAATTGGCATTATAGTCTCCGGTATCAAAGCCTTTGCTTCTTTCTGCACGAATTCTTTCCAATTCTTCTTTAGCTTCTTTCGCCTTTAATTTTTCGATATGTTTAGCAAAATAATCTGTTTTCTGAGGTTCAGACATTTTAGCAATCGCCAGAATACTGTCGTTTTTTCTTATTAAATAGTAGTTTTTTGAAATCTTTTTGATGTTTTCAGACTGATCTTTTAACAGAACTTTTGAAGGCTCATAAGTCATTGTAGCCAATGCAGAATCGTAGTATGCTCCTGCCCCTATGTAATCGTTCTTATCTAAATATCTTCTTCCGATTTCATAATAAGTAAGACCTCTTACCTGCGGATCTGAAACTTTTTCTAAAAGAGATTTTCTGAAAAACTCTTGTCCTTCATCGGGTTTTCCCGCTTTTGTAGCCATTAAGCCTAATGCGTAATAAAACTCGTTTTTTCTTGAAGCATAAGTTCCTTTTTTGCTTATATCTTCTAAGTATTTTCTTGCGCCCGCATAGTCTCCTTTTCCGTTGAATGTTTTAGCAATCTCGATTTGAGATTTTACCTCAAATTCAAAGTCATTCGCATATTTGTAGGCTGCTGCAAAGCTTTCACGGGCAGGCTCGTTTTTTCCTAACTCCGATAAAACCTGACCTCTTAAAAATGCAATTCTGCTTTTCAGTTTTCTGTTTCCGTTAAGTTCAAAAGCACGGTCTAATTCTTTTACTGCTTCTTCTTTTTTTCCTGCATCCAATAAGGATTCTGAATAATAGATGCTTAAAAGCTTGTCATGATCTTTACTGATTTTTTCACTTTTCAATTTAGCGAAAACCTGATCAGATTTATGATAATCTTTTAGCTGTGCGTATGCTAAACCTTCATAGACGTGTGCTAAAGGAAGTCTTTTGTCTTCTTTCATGTGGGTGAAAACGTAATTCAGTGCATCCAATGCCTGTCTCGATTTTCCCTGATAAATACGTGATTGAGCAAGAATAATATATGCATCAAAAATAGTTTTATTCTGCTCTTCTCCTTTTCTGATTACGGAATATTTCCCGATTGCTTTCAAGGCCTTTGCTTCTGCAATTTCAAGTGCAGTTGCACCTTTATTTTCTGGTTGATTATTTGGATCTTGAGGCATTCCCGGTCTTCCGCCTGGTCCGTTTGGAGGCATTCCCGGCGCAGTTCTTCCTCCTGGTGACGACGGCCTGTTGACTTCTGCCATTTTCATAGAATTTTCTGCGAAAGCAGAAGATTGTCCGAGGTCACTTCCTATCGGCTGCTCTTCATACGTGAGAATAGGAATGTGTGGCGCATAAAAATTATCTTTATGAGCTTTGTCTCTGTCTGTAAATTCACTGTTCAATGCGTCTTTAGCATTAAAGAGTGTATTGTAATATGTCGAAAATCCTTTTAAAAACTTTGATCTGGCTTCCGGTTTTTTCACTTTCGTTCCGCAGGAAACAACGATAATCGCCGTCAAAAGGAATATAATATTCTTTTTCATTATTCAATATAACTCGCTAATCTGCTTTTTATTATCAAAGCATTTTGATGATTCTGTAAAAATAATAAAATTTTATGGGGAAATTATTTATATTTCTTTTAAAATTTTGTAAACCAAATGGGTAGGCAGTCCCATGATGGTGTAATAGCTACCATTCATTTTTGTAATTTTTGCCATTCCGAGCCACTCCTGGATGCCATAGCTGCCTGCTTTATCGAAAGGTTTGTAGTTTTTTACATAAAAATCAATTTCTTCTTCTGAAATTTCTTCCAATTCTACATCTGCAACATCAGTTTCAGTAATAGTTTTATTTAAAGTTTTAATGGTAATTCCTGTATACACCTGATGCGTTTTTCCTGATAGTTTCTGCAGCATATTTTTGGCATCTGCTTCATCTCTGGGCTTGCCTAAAATCTGATTGTCGATGGCAACAACGGTATCTGCGGTAAGTAAAACTTCATCTTGCTCTAGTTTTCTGAATGCATTAGCTTTTAATTCAGATAAATAAGCAGCGGCATTTTCTATTTTTATATTTTCAGGTAAAATTTCTTCGCAGTCAATTTTTACAACGTCAAAATCAAATCCTAAACTGGTAAGCAATTCTTTTCTTCTGGGAGATTGCGATGCTAAAAGTATTTTCATATTCAATTTAAACAGATTGTGTATTGTCATCGTGCCATTTCCCCTGAACTTTCATCACCTGCTCTATAACATCGCGTACTGCTCCGCTTCCACCCTGCTTTTCTGAAATATAATCTGCAATATTTTTGATTTCCGGAACTGCATTTTCCGGACAGGTAGAAATCGCCGAATTCTGCATCATGTGAAGATCCGGAAGGTCATCTCCCATCGTTAGAATTTCCTCATTTTTAAGATTGTATTTAGCTTTAAAATCTTCATAATCAATAATTTTATCATGCGATTTTGCATAATAATCTTCAATGCCAAGATAGTTGATACGATGTCTCACCATTTCATCATTTCCACCTGTGATGACACCGATTAAATAATCATTTTTTAAAGCTTTAACGACGGCATAACCATCCAGAACATTCATCACTCTGCTCATGTTTCCACCCGGCATCAAATAAACGCTTCCGTCGGTGAAAACTCCGTCAACATCAAATACAAATGCTTTTATATCTTTTAATTTCTCTTTATAATTCATTTATTAAATATCATTTAATCTAAATTGTAAGTAAGTCTTACCGTAATTCTCGCTGATTTTGCTTTGCTTGAAGTGTCAAAATTTCCTCCGTAGCTGTCTTCATCAGTTGACCCTTTTGCGGTAATTTGAAATACACCCATCGAAGCATCTTTCAGTTTTCCGAGGCTTCCATCTGCGGTATTGACAATTTTTTCTGCTCTCTGCATGGCATCTTTGGCGCCGGCTTCTATTAAATTATGCTTTAGTGAAGCAAGATCAGAATACGTATACTGTGGCGTTCCCGGCTCAAACTGTACTCCACTGTTGATCAGTTCTGCAGTTTTGTCCATCACGGTTTCTATCTTTTTCATAAGATCCGGATTTTTCCTTGCAGTAAATGAAATGCTTTGTGTAGCTTTATAACCGTCAAAGATCTCTTCAGACTTTTCAACACCTTCAGTGTCTTTGCTGGTAACGGTGCGGTAAGATTTTGAAAAATTGACACCACCAAAAGAAAATTCACCGGCTTTGAAACCTTTGCTCTGAAAAAAGGCTTTTACTTTTTCTTTATCTTGTAAAATTATATTGTATGCATCTTTTGCATCCATTGCGGAAGCATCAAAACTTCCTCCCCAACGTATTTCATCAGAGGTAAAATCTTTCGATCCCAGACCCGTTACAGATATGGTGTCTTGTTTTACATTTCTGTTTTTGAAGCTTGAACCTAGTATCAATGCTGTGATAATTACTGCGATTCCGATGATCAGTGAAGGGACGAAATTTGTTTTCATTTTATTCTGTGATTTCCCCAAAGATAGCAAATTGCAATGTTTTTATTCTAAATCATACATTTTTTTAATAGAATGATTCATTGTTTTATAAATTTCCAGACTTTCATTTGTTAATAACTGCTCATGCAATTCCAAAACTCGTTTGTCGTTTCTCACGGCAGGTCCGGTTTGTGCTGATTTAGGTTCAATTTCGTGGATCTTTTTCACTGTTTCATCAATCAGCGGTAAAAAATAATCAAACGGAATTTCCTGAGCATCTGAAATTTCTTTCGCTCTCGAAAATAGATGATTGACAAAATTACAGGCAAAAACTGCGGTCAGATGAATGTATTTTCTCTTTTCATGACTGCTTTCCATCACATTTTCTGAAATTTGAGAAGCTAATTCAGCTAAAATTTTTTGATCTTCAGAATTTTCAGTTTCAATAAAAAAAGGAATTTTAGAATAATCCAATTCTTTAGATTTTGAAAACGTCTGTAAAGGATAAAAGCTTGATTTTCTGTACTCTCCTATCAAAATTTCTTTAGGCAATGAACCTGAAGTATGGGCAACTAGACAATCTGTTTTGGTAATTAATTTCGAAACATTTTCCACAGAACTGTCACTTACACAGATGATATACAAATCTGCATCTTCCAAATTATTTGTAGAATATGGAATGTTTAAATCCTGAGATATTTTGTTTAAATCTTCCTCATTTCTCCCAAATATCTGAGCCAAAGGAATATTTTTTTGAGTAAAAGCTTTAGCCAAATGATAAGCTACATTACCGGAACCGATGATTACAATTTGCATAAAACAAAGATAGGATTTTAGGTTGATTAGCGAAAGGAAGCCCGAAGAGAGAGGATGGAAGTTTTTATAATTTGTTTAAGTTTAAATAATTTTAACGCAAGGTTTGTAAAGTTTTTTTTATCAATCAATTAAATATTTTTCGTTCGCAATGGCGTTAACACTCAGAAGAGGAAAAACTTGTGATCGTAGCTGAATGAAATGCCTTTTCGAGCGAAAAAAAATGCTCATAAAAATAAATCATAGCGACCTTAGCATTAAAAAGATTTATAACTAACTAATATATTGGATCAAAAATTGAATAAGTAATTTAACTTTTAAATACTTTTGTAATCCAAAACAATGAAAGCATCTTATGAAGATTAAAGACGCGGAGATTATTGCACTTATGCAAAACCCCCGAACTCAAGAGAAGGGAGTTCGTGTGCTGATGGATGCTTATCAGAGTAGATTGTATTGGCATATCAGAAGAATCATTGTTGACGGAGACCTTGCTCAGGACACTTTGCAGGAGACTTTCATCAAGGCATACCAGAATTTTCACCAGTTCAAAAATGATAGTCAGCTATACACATGGCTGTACAGAATTGCGACTAATGAAGCTTTACAGCAAATCAACAAGCTGAAAAAAATGCAGAAAACTTATGAGGATCCTGAGTATTACATGCAAAATTTGGTGGCAGATAATGTGCACAGTGATGCTGACGAAATACAGGTCTTCCTCCAGAAAGCCATACAAAGCCTGCCTGAGAAGCAGAAACTGGTATTTATGATGCGGTATTATGATGATTTGCCCTATGAAGAAATATCCAAAATTGTGGATATGTCGGTGGGGACTTTGAAAACAAATTATCATTATGCCAAACAGAAAATAGAAGAATACATTAAAGAAAATTACGAAAGATAATTTTTAGAAAAAACGACATGAAAGATTTTGATCTAGATAAATTAGAACGCAAGAACATTTACAAAGTTCCTGAGAATATGTTTGAAAATATTCAGGATAGGGTATTGGGTAAAGCGAATGATTTTGATCTGGATAATTTAGAACGCAAAAACATTTACACAGTACCAGACAATATGTTTGAAGAAATTCAAATGAAAGTTTTGGGAACAATCAACGATTTTGATCTTGAAAACTTAGAGCATAAGGATATTTATAAAGTTCCTGCGAACATGTTTGAAAACATTCAGGAAAGAGTATTGAGCGAGATAAAGGCAGATAAAAAAGCACCAATTTTTAAATTAAATTGGGGATATGTAGCGGCAGCTTCATTGGCACTGATTTTTGGATCAACTTTTTTGTATAATTCTTTTTCTGATTCAAATAAAGATTTAGGTGTTTCAGAAAATTATGCAACCAACACTGCTCCTAAAAAAGAAAGTGAAATTGCTTATGAGACTTTAAAATCTGATTTAACTTCTATTGAAAATACCAATCAAACAATTGACAATCAGCAGACGAATCCACAGTTAAAAACGATTGCTGATATTCCTCAGAAAACGGAAGCAAAGCCACAAACTGTGAAGCCGGTTTCTAAGAAAACTGAAGCTCAAATGGCAGAATATTTGGATTCTTTTTCCAATTCTGAAATTGCAGAATTAGCCAATAATTCCACACAGGATGTTTATTTGGACTTATATAATTAAAAGAGAGATGAAAAAAATATTATTTGCACTTCTTATTATTTATGGCTTTGGCTTAAATGCCCAGAAGACGGATTACGACTGGAGAAAGATGGATCCTAAGCAAAGAAAAGAAGTTATCAATAATCTTTCGCCTGAAGAGAGGAAAGCGCTTCTTACACAGTTTAGAAATAATATGGTGCTTGATAATCTTAATGTAGATCCGAAAGATAAAAACGAATTTACAGCAATGTATAATGAATATCTGGATAACCAGAAGAAAATAAAGAGCCAATTTGATTCTAATTTTAATCCGGAAACATTATCAGAAGACGAAGCAAAAGTAAAACTGCAGCAGAGTTTTGATGTAGGACAAAAATTATTAGATAACAGAAAGAAATATGCGGAAAAGATGCAGACCGTCATTCCGTGCCAGAAAGTTTTGAAGTTGTTTCAATCGGAAGGTATGATGAGAGATAAAATGAATGAAAGAAAACCTCACAACGGGAACAATAAGGGCTCAAAACCCAGACAAAACCCATAATAGTTTATTTTTTTAATGTTGGACGACCCTTGCAATTTATTGTGAGGGTCGTTTAATTTTGAAATTAAAAGTAATATCAGGATTATTATAAAAACGAATCAATACTTTTGTAAAAATTTTCTCATGAAAAAAATCCTGTTCTTTCTTTTGGCCTCCATATCGATGAGTGCTCAGAAAACAGAAAAAATAGATCTGTCAAAGTCAATAAAAGACAGTAAAAAGACTTACAAAAATTTCACAGTGATAGACCAAAGAGCGTCTCCTGAAATTGGAGCTGTACAATTTCATAAAGACCAGGTGAAGATTGCTTTTGAAAAAAATGCAGCAAGTGATATCAAAGATTGGTTTACCAAGTACAATAAATTTGGCGGCGGCGAACAACTTGTCATGGTACTTGAAAAAATAAATATTACAGAAGAAAAAAAAGATAAATTCCAAATTGGTAAGCTTGATTTTCGTGCCAGCACATTTATCAAGAAAGAAGATAGATATCATTTTCTCTACAGAAAAGATACAGCAGCTACAGTATCATCACGCGATACGCCTTATATGGCACAGAGTTTAGCTAAAAAATTAGCACTTATCTGTGCAGATTTATTCAAAGATTCTTACCGAACAACTCCTTGGGAATTTAGTCTGTCCGAAACTGAGCTTTCCAACTATGAAGTACTGCTCACAGATAAACTCGATATTTTAAAAACAGACACGTTAAAGGATGGTGTATATAAAGATTCCTACAGCTTTTTTACGCACAAACCCGAACCAGGATTTACCTTACAGACTAACGATAAAGGAATTGTAACTAAAGCCATAAATGGAGAAGAGAAAAAACCACTGAGAAACTTTTATGCTTTCGTTTATAACGGAATTCCGTACAAGGTTATTCTTGTAGGCTATACTGAAATTTTTAAAAATGAAAATGGTCTTTTTATCGAAGCTAAAAAAGAAGAGTTGTTTGCTGAGGGTACGACTAGTGGAGTAGTCATTGGTGCAGCAGCTGGCGGTTTAGTTGGCGGACTTATAGGTGCTGCAATCGATCTGAGTGCTACAAAAAAAAGAAGAGGAATTCCAGGATCTGAAGTTGTTCTTGATCCATTAACGGGAAATTATATTTTACCGGCAGATTTTGGTAAGTCTAAATAATTTATTTTAAATCAAAACTTTAATACCAATGATGAAAAAAACATTCTTCTTACTATTTTTCACGGTACTTTTATCTGCGCAGGAAACGATTCATATTGATTTTAGACAAAGCTTAAAAGATAGGAATTCACGTACAAAGTCACTCACTGTAAAAGATATTCGTCAGGATAAAAATATTGGTTCGATCACTAATAAGAGAGGAACTGTTGATATAAAACTTGCTGAGCAAGATGTAAGCGATTTTTTTTCGAAGAAATTTTCTGAAGATAATAAAACCGTTGGAAGCAATGATATCACTGTACTTCTTGAAGATTTGAAAATCTATAATGAGCAGGCTCCCAATGATAATATGAACTATGCAAAAGCAAAAATAAAAATCTCAAGTTTCCTGAAAAGAAATGATAAATATTATTTTATAGATCGTTTTGATAATGTTTTTGTGGAATTTAACACAGATGCTAAAGTTGCAAAAAATCTGGCGCAAACGGTTTCAGATATCATTATGCAGTTTATAAAAAATTCCTGCACAAGCCCAGTTTCAGGCTATTATATTCCGGAAGAGGAATTAGAAAATTACAATGCATACTTATCAAAAAGTAATAAATCATTGAATGAAAATCCGTTAAAAGAGGGTATTTACCTAAATTATAAAAGTTTTTTTGAACAGACACCTAATCAGGATCACACTTTAGTAAAGAACAAAAAAGGTGAAGTAAAAAAGATTCATAACAAGCAGGATCTCAGTATTTCGATGTCCGAAGTTTTCTGTTATGTTGATAATGGGATTCAGTATATCTCTACAGCCGCAGGATTCAAAGAAGTAAAAAAGAATGATATTGGAAGTTATATACACGCCTCTAGAGCCCAGATGTTTCCGGAAAAAAGCGGAACTGGAGCAATGGTCGGGGCGATGGCAGGTGGAATCGTGGGTGCTGCTGTAGGAGCTGCAATCGATTCTGGATCTAACAGAAGTACAGCAAAAGGATATGGTTTTAAAAACGGGACGATAACGAAAGTATACATCGATTCGCTTACAGGAGATTTTGTTTTTACAGAATAATAAAAATTGCCTCAGAATCGAGGCAATTTTTATTTATATTATTTTTGATCAGTCGAATACGAATACGGATAATCTTTTTCATCTGTTCCGCGTTCCTTATTCGGTTGTCGGCTCATCTCAAATTTCAAAGTGGCACCTTTCATCAGTTCTTCATGGCTGAGCCAGTTTTTCGAATATTTTTTTCCATTAAATTTTAGAACATTGACGTAGCGGTTTTTCTCGCTATTTTTATCTGCTTTTATTTCAATGATTTTTCCGTTTTCTAAATGAATTTTTGCATTTTTAAAAAGGGGTGCCCCCAAAACATACTGATCCGTTGCCGGAGTTACCGGATAGAAACCCAAGGCCGAGAAGATATACCAGGCAGAAGTTTGTCCGTTATCCTCATCACCGCAATATCCGTCAGGAGTTGGCTGATATAGGCGGTTCATCGTTTCCCGAACCCAATACTGTGTTTTCCAGGGTTCACCAGAATAATTATAGAGATAAATAATGTGCTGTGCAGGCTGGTTTCCGTGGGCATACTGTCCCATATTCGCATTCACCATTTCCTGAATTTCGTGAATGGTGGAGCCATAATAAGAATCATCAAAAACCGGAGGAAGTTCAAATATTTTATCTAAATTTTTCGAGAATTCCTTCCTTCCACCCATCAGTTTTGCCAGTCCGTCAATATCCTGAAACACCGACCATGTGTAATGCCAAGAATTTCCTTCTGTAAATGCATCTCCCCATTTAAAAGGGTTAAAAGGTGTCTGAAAACTTCCGTCCTGATTTCTTCCACGAGCCAATTTTGTTTCGGGATCGATGACTTTCTGGAAATTCTGAGAGCGTCTGTAGTATTCTTTCCATTCAGATTCTGGCTTTCCTAAAGCTTTTCCGAGCTGGGCGATGGTAAAATCATCATAAGCATATTCTAAAGTACGGGCTGCATTTTCATTAATCTTTACATCATAAGGAACGTAGCCTAATTTCTTGTAATATTCAATTCCTAATCTTCCGGTTGCCTGCGGACCTTCGTTATTGGCACCGTGAAGCAAAGCCTGATACAACGTTTCAATATCATAACCTCGCAAACCTTTCAGATAAGCATCAGCGACCACAGAAGCAGAATTGTTTCCAATCATAATATCAGAATAGGAGGGACTCGACCATTCGGGCAGCCAGCCGCCTTCTTTGTAATCGCTGATTAATCCTTTCTGCATTTCAACATTGATGTCGGGATAAACGAGATTCAGAAAAGGGTAGAGTGCTCTGAACGTGTCCCAGAAACCTGTGCCTGCAAAGCGATACCCGGCTTCGGTTTTTCCGGAATAGGGACTGTAATGCACAATTTCGCCGGCTTTATTTACCTCATACATTTTGTGCGGAAAACAAAGCATTCTGTACAGACACGAATAAAAAGTCTGCATCTGATCGATCGTTCCGCCGGCAACTTCCACTCTTTTTAATTTCTGATTCCAGGCTGTTTTGGCTTTGTTTAAGGTTTGATCAAAAGAATCTTTGCTGAGTTCTCTTTCTAGATTCAATTCTGCCTGCTCTAAACTGATGAAAGATGATGCGATCCTCAGATTCACTTTCTCGCCTTTTTTTGTGGCAAAACCTACGACGGCACCACAGTGATCTCCGGTAATTTCAAGGGCATCTTTAACAAAATCTTTGTCTTTCCATGCTGAATATCTGGTGAAAGGTTTTTCGGCATAAATCACGAAATAGTTTTTAAAACCCACCAGTTTTCCCCGTGAATATTTTGTGGAATACCCAACAATTTTATTTTGAGATGGAATAATGCTGATACTTGAGCCCTTATCAAAAGCATCCACGACAAACCATGATTCTCCTGATTCGGGATAGGTGAGGCGCATCTGAGCAGCCCTTTCTGTTGCTGTGAGTTCAGCAGTGACGTTGTGATCTGCAAGATAAACACTGTAGTAATAAGGTTTTGAAACTTCAGATTTGTGCGAAAACCAACTCGCTCTTTCTTCTTCACTGAAACGCATTTTTCCCGTTACAGGCATTATCGAAAACATTCCGTAATCGTTCATCCATGGGGAAGGTTGGTGGGTCTGTTTGATTCCTCTGATTTTATCGGCATCGTAAGTGTATTGCCAACCGTTTCCGTTTTTTCCGGTTTGGGGCGTCCAGAGGTTCATGCCGTGGGGGACGGCTACGGCGGGGTATGTGTTTCCATTTGAAAGAGAAGGTTTGGAGAGCGTCCCGATCAAAGGATTGACAAATTCTTCAGGATTTTCCGGAGCTTTCTCAATCCATTGCGATTTGATTTGTGTAAAAGGTATAATTAAAAGAAGTAAGATCGCTTTTTTCATTTTAAAAATAAGTTTAGACTTCATGTGAAATTTTGGAATGAAAAGGTAAAGATTTTATGTTAAATGATTCAAAGAATATTTTGAAACTTTGCTTGATTAAAACTAATTTTTTTCGTTGAATAATACTATTATCTGCTCGAAATATTCTTGTTTGCAATACTATCCGCCTTGTTTGTCATCCAGTAGGGATCTCAACGTAGTATTAGAGATTTATGTGAAAGATTCAAGTTGAGATCCTTTGACTTCGTCGAACCTAAAGATTTCAGAATAACAAACTTTATGGTATTCACTGTTTTTTTTGTATTCATGTAAAAACAACAAACGCAATTCGCCTCCACTGGAGGGGTGGCTCGATTTTCAGGGAAAATCGGGACGGGGTGGTCTATATCACAATCATTTTCTTTTTAAAAACATAAGTGAAAACAAAAAACAATACCCTAGCCCCGATGGAAACGGCATCCTTTTTTGTAGCGGGCGCAACGAAGTGGAGATCGCCGCAAAAAAGATACAGTGGACAGCGGGATTCAGCTCCTGAAAATTATTCTGTTTCAAAATTAATTTCTGCTCTACATCATTAAGACTGAAGAATTATCCTGCATTTTGTTATCTTTGCAAATTACATAGTTCTTAAATGAAAAACATACGAAATTTTTGCATAATTGCCCATATTGACCACGGTAAATCTACTTTGGCAGACCGTCTTTTGGAGTACACCAACACGGTGACTCAGAGAGAATTACAATCTCAGACGCTGGATGATATGGATCTGGAAAAAGAACGTGGGATCACGATAAAATCTCACGCCATCCAGATGGATTATGAGCTTAATGGCGAAAAATATATTTTAAATCTTATTGATACTCCGGGACACGTAGATTTTTCCTATGAAGTTTCCCGTTCGATTGCCGCTTGTGAAGGCGCACTTCTGATTGTGGATGCTGCGCAAAGTATTCAGGCACAAACGATTAGTAATCTGTATCTTGCTTTGGAAAACGATTTGGAAATTATTCCGATCCTGAATAAAATTGACCTTCCATCAGCCAATCCTGAAGAAGTTACTGACGAAATTATGGGACTGATCGGCTGTAAATATGAAGATGTTCTTCGTGTTTCTGGTAAAACCGGTGAAGGGGTTCATGATCTGTTGGAACAGATTGTTGCAAGAATTCCTGCTCCTGTTGGAGATCCGAAAGCGCCGCTTCAGGCGTTGATTTTTGACTCAGTGTACAATCCGTTCAGAGGAATTGAAGCCTATTTCAAAGTGGTGAACGGAAGTATTTCCAAAAACGAAAAGATCAAATTTTTCGCTACAGGGAAGGAATATGGTGCCGATGAGGTGGGAACTTTGAAACTGAAACAAGTTCCTAAGAAAACGATTGAATGTGGTGATGTAGGTTACATTATTTCCGGAATCAAAGATGCGCGCGAGGTGAAAGTGGGTGATACGATTACTTCTTTTGTGAATCCTGCAGATGCACCGATTGACGGTTTTGAGGAAGTAAAGCCAATGGTTTTTGCCGGAATTTACCCGATTGAGTCTGAAGATTTTGAGGAATTGAGATTTTCACTTGAAAAATTAAGACTGAATGATGCTTCTCTGGTTTTCGAACCTGAAAGTTCTGCAGCACTTGGTTTTGGTTTCCGATGCGGATTCTTAGGAATGCTTCACATGGAAATCGTTCAGGAAAGGCTGGAGAGAGAATTTGATATGAACGTGATCACAACGGTTCCCAACGTATCGTACCACGGATATTCCAAGAAAGATCCTGAAACAACCATATTAATAAACAACCCGTCTGAAATGATTGATCCCAATCTTTTAGACAGAGTGGAAGAGCCATACATTAAAGCTTCAATCATTACAAAATCTGATTTCGTGGGTCCTGTAATGACACTTTGTATCGAGAAGAGAGGTGAGATCGTTAACCAAAGTTATCTGACAGCCGACAGAGTAGAATTGACTTTCAATATGCCTTTGGCCGAAGTGGTTTTCGATTTCTATGACCGTTTGAAATCTATTTCCAAAGGTTATGCATCATTCGATTATTCGCCGATCGGAATGCGTTCTTCTAAGCTGGTAAAAATGGATATCCTGATCAACGGAGATATGGTGGATGCTTTATCTTCATTGATTCACGATTCGAATGCTTATTATATAGGTAAAAAAATGTGTGAAAAGCTTCGTGAACTGATCCCAAGACAGCAGTTTGATATTGCAGTTCAGGCCGCTTTAGGAGCGAAAGTTATCGCAAGAGAAACGATTAAAGCTTTGAGAAAAGACGTTACCGCAAAATGTTATGGTGGTGATATTTCAAGAAAGAGAAAGCTTCTTGAAAAACAGAAAGAAGGAAAGAAGAAAATGAAGCAGATTGGTAGAGTAGAAGTACCGCAATCGGCGTTTATGGCTGTTTTGAAGCTGAATGATTAAGAGAAGAGTCAAGTAAAAAGGCAAAAGATAAATGTAAAATCCGCAGAAATTTTTCTGCGGATTTTTTGTTTAAAACAATCTTTGTAAAAGGATTATTACTTTTATTTTTTTGTAAATTTTATTTCCATTGTTTTAAACTCTTTTCCGGTCTTCGGATCAGGGCCAAACATTTCCATTTTTTGAGTGTTGTCATCAATAAAAGTGAAAATTTCTCTCACGTCGCAGTCTTTTCCTGGTCTTGATGGGTCGGTCATTTTTCCTTTAAATTCAATTGATTTTTTGGCTGCATTCCAGTCGCCATCCATATTCATAAATCCGGTTCCCATATTATCAATCCATGTGCTGACGAATTTCTTTTTAGAATTGTCGTAACCTGTGATGCTCATTCCTTCGAAAGGCATTCCCATAAAATCTCCTTTGTGTTCACTGGTTTGATAACGTCCGTCAAAGATCATTTTATTAGTCGTTGTTGAGGTATTGGTCATAGGTTTTCCTCCTTCTTCCATCCACATGGTGTTTTCTCCAGTCCAGACTCCGTCAGATTTTGCGAGCATTTTCTGCATATCGCCTGGCGTTGCATACTCCATCCAAGCTTTGTTGGCGGTTGCAGAATCTACTGGTTTCCATTCCTCTTTTTCTGTTGATGCGGTTGCGTCTGAACCTGTTTTTACATCCATTTTTACTTTATCGCAAGCGACAAACAATAATGCAGTACAGACTGCGAACATTAGTTTTTTCATAATTATTTAGTTTTAAGTTGATTATAAATGTAATGAAAAATAAGATTCAAAAAAATATTATTTTAATGTTGAATTTCATATTACTTATTGCTAATTTTGTGTATTCGTAACGCAAATTAAATTATGGATTCTCCAAAAAAATTACAGGATATCAAAGTAGCGGTCGATGCCGTTATTTTCGGATATTTTGATAAGAAAGATTTACAACTTCTTTTAATCAAGAGAAACATTGAACCATTCAAAGGTGGTTGGGCTTTGCCAGGAGGTTTGGTTTTGGATGAAGAAAATCTGGATGACGCTGTAAAAAGAGAATTACACGAAGAAGCGGGCATAAAGCCTGATTTTTTGGAGCAACTCTACACATTTGGCAATGTAGGTCGTGATCCAAGAAATAGAGTAGTTTCCATTGCTTATTTGGGCTTGGTCAATCCGTCTTATCATGAGTTGTTTGCAGATTCAGATGCGGAAGATGCGCAATGGTTCAGTGTCAATGAGCTTCCGAAATTAGCTTTTGATCATCAGACCATTATTGACATTGCTTTAAAAAGACTTCGTACAAAAATTCAATATCATCCGATTGGTTTTAATCTTTTGAATGATGAATTTGTATTTTCTGAATTGGAGAATCTCTACAAAACTATAATAGGAAAGGAAATCGACCGCCGGAATTTCAGAAAAAAAATCATGAGTTACGGATTGCTCAACGAAACGTCTCAATTTAAAAAAGAGGGCAGCGGCAGACCAGGAAAATTATTTACTTTCAATGAGGAAAAATACAAAGAGCTTGAAGAGGAAGGGTTTTATTTTGAAATTAAATGATTTTTGTAAACCACGAATGGCACTATTTTTTTTCCACTAATTTCACAAATCTTTTTATTAGAAATTAAATAATTCATTAAAAAATTACAACGAATATTTACATCAATAGAAACGGACTTTAGTCCGTTTTTTTAAATCTACATTTGCTTTAGCCAAAACTTATAGCAATCATTTAAAATTGTTTGATTTATGAAAATATTTGTATCATTAGTGTTTAGTGAAAGATAAATTTTTATTATTGATAATCAGGATTTTAAGTGTATTAGCGTAAAATAAACGCAAATAAATTTGGTGAATAAAATCAAACCTTCTTATATTTGTGTAACAATGACGCAATCATGAAGTACACATTACAGAATACAATAGAAAAATTTCAGAAAAAAGAAAATCCAGAGTTCTTGTTTTTCTGGGGACATACAGTAAAAGATGAGATTACAAAAGCTTGTTTTAGCCAATGGTTTCCTTTACAATTCGAAGAAAATGGAACAAATTATCAAACTGCCGAACATTATATGATGGCTGGGAAAGCTAGGCTTTTTAATGATGATGAAACTTTAAAAGAAATTTTAAACTCAGAAACTCCCAATCAGGCAAAAAGTTTGGGAAGAAATGTAAAAAACTTTGATCCGAAAGTTTGGGATGAGCAAAAATATGAAATTGTGAGAAGAGCAAACTTGTTAAAATTTTCTCAGAATGAAGCGTTTAAAGAGTTTTTACTTTCAACAGATGATAAGATATTGGTTGAAGCGAGTCCATACGATACAATTTGGGGAATCGGAATGCTGGAAACAGATCCAAAAGCACAAGATCCATCACAATGGAATGGAGAAAACTTGTTGGGATTTGCTTTAATGGAAGTAAGAGATCTGTTAAAAGAATAAAAGTAATTCGTAAAGAATTAGAGCAAAACTATGCAGTTTTTAATTAGTGTAAAGTAAACGCAAATAAAATTTAAAAACGTGAAAGAAGACTTAAAACCCAGATTTATCGAATCATTACAAAGAAATAATGACCAGATAAGAGAAGATCGAGCCCGAACAATCGGGGAAGATTCAGAGTTGATATACAGACGCCGAGTTGAAGACATTGAACTGAAAATAAAAAGACTGGAGCGTGAACAGGAAGGTCTTATCGACATCAGTCCGTTAGACAAAAACAGTTTGACATTTGCCGATTTTCAGCCGGAAGCATTCGTTCAGAAAGACATAGAATTATCATTAACAATCAGAAATTTAAATATTCAGCTTGAAGTTTCCACAAAAAGATTTGAGTATTTATTTGGTAAAAAATTTTAGTTATGGGAAGTACAAGATACGACATGGACGCTCGTTATGACAGAGCAAGAAAAGAAGGGTATGCATCAAAATCTGCAAGTGAAATTTTCACTCAGAATGCAAAAAGAATGGCACACGAATCAATGAATCCTAACGGCATTTCTTTCAGAGAATCAAGAGATTCTGCAGTTCACCCAAATTCAGTTCCGATTATTTTAGGATTGGATGTCACCGGAAGTATGGGACATATTCCTCACGAATTAATTAAAGAAGGCCTTCCAAAATTGATGGGCGGAATCATTCAGGGTGGAGTTCCCGATCCCGCACTTTTATTCTTAGGAATCGGAGATCATGAATGTGACGGTTATCCTTTGCAGGTTGGTCAGTTTGAATCTGGAGATGAAGAGTTGGATATGTGGTTGACGAGAACTTATATTGAATCTGGAGGAGGAGGAAATGCCGGAGAAAGTTATTTATTGGCTTGGTATTTTGCTGCTTTTCACACCAAAACCGACGCTTTTGAAAAAAGAAACCAAAAAGGATTACTGTTTACAGTTGGTGATGAACCTTGTCTGAAAACACTTCCTGCTTCAGCAATCAGAGAAATAATGGGAACCGGACAACAGAGTTTTAAGCACACAGAATTGTTGGAAGAAGCAAAAAAGAGATATGAAGTTTTCCACATCAGTGTTTTGCATTCCGGACAGGCGGTGAATGCTGATAAAGGCTGGAAAGATCTTTTAGGCCAAAACTGTTTATCCATCGAAGATTACAGAGATGTTCCGAAGGTGATTAAAGAGGTAGTCTGCAGCAGATTTAGTGAAGATAGTTTCAAAACTAAAGATTTAGGTGGATTTAATAATATTCAAATGTTTTAAGAAAATGAAAACGGCACAAATAATTATAGGCTTAGGTTTTGGTGATGAAGGAAAAGGAATCACTACAGATTTTCTGGCTCAGCAGAATCCTGAGTCTGTAGTTATTCGTTTTTCCGGCGGGCAACAAGCGGCGCATACTGTGATGATTGATGACAAAAAGCACATTCATTCAAGTTTTGCAAGTGGAGCATTGCGTGGTTTGCCTTCTTATTTTACTGAACATTGTACGATTCACCCTACTTTTTTATTCAATGAAAGGGAAGAATTACAACAGAAAAACGGAAATGTTGAACTGCATATTCATCCGCTGGCAAAGGTTACAACACCTTTTGATGTTTTTAGCAATAGAAAAAACATCAAAAACTTAGAACACGGAACCTGTGGAAAAGGAGTTGGAGCAACCATGAAAAGAAATGAAAGTCCGTTTAAATTATTCGCCATTGATTTGATTGCTCCACGAACCATTTTGATTGAAAAATTAAAAGGAATTGCCAATTATTACGGTTTTGAAGACGGAGAGGAAATTCAAAATGCATTACAGGATTTTTTAAATGCCATTGATAAAATTGACTGGAAAATTGAAGGTTACAATTATCTGAATTCATTTAACAACCTAATTTTTGAAGGCAGTCAGGGAATTTTATTGGATATGGATCATGGCGTTTTCCCGAATGTGACTTTTGCAAATACCACTTCAAAAAATGCCTATGAAGTTTGTACATTGTTGAAGATTGAAAATATTGAAATGTTTTATGTCACAAGGTCATATTCAACACGCCACGGAAGCGGTTGGATGAGCAATGAAAAGGATTTAGCATTAAAAAATAATGAGGAGGAAACCTGTATTTTTAATGAGTATCAAAAGGATCTCCGTTTTGGTGATTTGGATTATGATTTATTAAATTATGCTTTGAAGTTGGATGAAGCTTATGTTACTGCGACCAAGAAAAATCTGGTGGTGACTTGCCTGGATCAATTGGATGAGGAATTTAAAATGGATAATCTTGATGTGAAATTTGATGTGGTTTACGGATCTTATTCTCCATATTCAAAGGATTTTAAAAGAATTGATTAAACATTGTGAGCCTAGCTAAGTGAAACGCCTTTGCGAACTTAAAAATATACATCAAGTTAAAAAAAGAAAATCTTTGCGGACTTGCGTTAAAAAATAAAAATATTAAAAAAGCACAACCATGAAAACAAAAACACTATACAGACCCGTCGGAGAAAAAGAAATGCTTTTGATTATCGAAAGCAATTTCAAAAAATTTCCTCCAAGATTGGAATGGCAACCGATTTTCTATCCCGTTTTAGATGAAGATTATGCTTCCGAAATTGCAGAAAAATGGAATACGAGAGATGAAGCGGGAAATTATCTTGGATTTGTAACCGAATTTCAAGTATTGGAAGAAGAAGTCAATAAATATCCTGCTCAAAACGTAGGAGCCAAAAATCATAATGAATTATGGGTTCCTTCCGAAGAATTGGAAGCATTCAACCGGGCAATTGTGGGAAATATTAAAGTAACAAAAGTATTTATGGGGAAAGATTTTAAAGAACCTGCAAATGCTGATGTGGAAAATTTACTATTAAACATAAAAACTAACGATGACAAATAAAGGAATGGCAAAAGATACATTAGAAATCCTAGCCAAAAAATATTATATAAACGAACACAACGAAAAAATAAATATTGAAAACGAACTGGAAATCTCTAAAAAAGAAACCGTATTGTTTTCATCTGAAGAACTTTCGGAAATGACAACAAAAGAACTCCCTAAAACAAATTTCGAAACTCAATTTGAGGTTTGGAGATGCAGTTCTTTAAAAGCAATTTTACAATTAGCCGAAGAAGAAAATCAGGAAAAAATAATGTGCCTGAATTTTGCCTCTGCAAAAAATCCGGGAGGAGGTTTTATCAATGGGGCGGAAGCTCAGGAAGAAAGTTTGGCAAGAACTTCAGGATTGCATGAAAGTTTGCTTCAAGGCTGGGATTATTACAGAATTCATCGTGAAATGGAATCTTGTTTTTACACCGATATGATGATTTACAGCCCGAAAGTTCCGGTTTTCAGAAAAGATAAAGGCGAATTGTTGACGAAACCTGTTCTGTGCAATTTCATTACTTCTCCAGCTGTAAATGCAGGTGTTGTAAAGCAAAAGGAACCGGAAAGAGTTGGTGAGATTTTCGGTACGATGGATGTAAGAACAGATAAAATGCTGGCTTTAGCTTTACATCAAGGAAATGAAACATTGATTTTAGGAGCTTGGGGATGTGGCGTTTTTAAAAATGATCCGAAAGAAATTGCTGAATTATTTAAAAAGCATCTTCAAGGAAAGTATAAAAATAAATTTAAAAGAGTGGTTTTTGCAGTTCTGACCAAGAAAGAAGAAATGATAAAGCCTTTCGAAGAAATAAAATGAAAGTTACAAGAGAAGAGGTAACCTTAGAAATTTTAGAGTTACTATTAAAATTAAGATACCTTTTAGAGCATGAAGCAGCAGTATATTATATTGAGAATCCTCATAGAATATTACCTTCGGTACAGATCAGATATAAAAGAGTTTGTGCGTATTTTGCTTATTTGAACATTACAATTAAAGATATTAAACACTTCTATGATTTAGAGTTTATTGAGGCTTTTAAAGAGTATCAATTTTCAGATCAAATCATTGATACAGTATATTTAGGAATTGAAAATTTTTATAAAATAGAAGATATAAAGAGTGAAAGTCTTAAAGAAATTATAGATAGAATTATCCGATTTAGAAGTAGTTATATTCAAATAATAGAAAATTTTTTCGGGGGAATGAGAATTATGGGTATTCCGTCTGTCGAAGAAATGGTTTCTAAAGCTTTTGTGGCTGAGAGTATAAAAGATATAGATACAGTTATTGAAAGATTAAATAAAGTTATTGCTCATCTATTATTTCCTCAAACAAAAGAATTTGAGTTGGACATTCTTATTGATAAGTACAATTTTCCGACAGAAGATTATAAAACTCTTGATAAAAAAGAATGGGATGATTATTATGAAGGAATTTAAATTAAAAAAATATAAAGAACAACTAGAAGATTGGCCTCAAAAAGGGCATCACATCATGGCTCAATATGATGATGAGAAAATCATTGTTTATCAGTCATATCGAAAAGAAATTGGTGAATTTGCAGTTAAGAATCAATATTTTGGCGGAGCATTCAGCTTAGAAAGAATGACTTGGATAAAACCAAATTTTCTTTGGATGATGTACCGAAACGTTTGGGGAACGAAGGAGGGTCAGGAATATGTTTTAGCGATTCATTTAAAAATGGATGCTTTAAAAAGATATCTCGAAAATGCAGTTTATTCAACTTACAACGACAGATTGGGAATTTCTAGAGAAGAATGGCAAGATCAGGTAAAAGAATCTTCTGTAAGGTTGCAATGGGATCCAGATCACGATCCTTTTGGAAAAAAACTGGAAAGGAGAGCAATTCAGATTGGTTTGAGAAATGAATTTACTCGTTCTTTTTCCAAAGAAGATATTATTCTGATTCAAGATATTTCAGGTTTTGTGAAAGAGCAACATCAGTTTGTTTTGAATAATGATTTGGAAAACTTAATGATTCCAGAAGAGAAACCATTATTGTTTGATGATGAAAAATTAAATAAGAAATTAAGATTAAAATGTTAACAAATAAACTCTTACTTACTTCAAAATCCCTCACAGGACTTTCCATTGGTGATGCTTTTGGAGAAAGTTTTTTCGGAGAAGAAAGCTTAATGAAAACATATATTCATCAAAAAATTCTTCCTGAAACTTCTCTTGACTTTACAGACGACACAATTATGGCAATTGCTGTTTTCAAATCTTTGGGAAAATTTGGCGTGATTAATCAGGAGTTTCTTGCAGAAGAGTTTACAAAAAACTATTTTTTAGATATCAAAAGAGGGTATGGACCTTCAATGCATCAATATTTTAGAGCTGTAAAAAGCGGAGAAAACTGGAAAGAAGTTTCTTATTCAAAATTTGAAGGACAGGGCTCGATGGGAAATGGCGGTGCAATGAGAGCTTCTGTGATTGGGGCACACTTTTATGATGATTTGAATCAACTTAAAATCAATGCAGAACTATCCTGTGAAGTGACTCACGCAAATAAAGAAGCGATAGAAGGAACAAAAGCAATTGCTTTGGCTGCAGCTTTTGCGATTCAGGAAAAGTTAGGAATTAAAAAATATTCTCAGGAAGAATTTATTCAAAAAATCCAGGATGAATTAAATGATTCTGATATGAAAAGTAAGCTTAATAAAGTTATTCACTTAAATGGAAATCCAAGTATTGAACTGCTGGTAAAAACATTAGGAAATGGAATTAAAATGACCGCTCAAGATACAGTTCCACTTGTCATTTGGATGCTTTCGAGATATAGAAATAATTTTGAAGAATGTCTTTGGAATACAGTTTCTGCATTGGGAGACAGAGATACAACCTGTGCAATGGCGGCAGGAATAAGTATTTTATGCTGCGATGAAAATTCAATCCCAGATTGGAAGGAGAATATTGAAAATTGGAGAAAAAGCAGATTTTATGAAAATTGAATTAATAAAAGCCGACATCACCAAAATAAAAACAGACGCCATCGTCAATGCTGCCAATTCTTCATTACTTGGTGGAGGCGGAGTTGACGGTGCTATTCATCGTGCTGGAGGATCACAGATTTTGGACGAATGCAAAGAAATCAGAAACCGACAGGGAAAATGTAAAACGGGAGAAGCTGTAAAAACAACGGCCGGAAATCTTCCCGCAAAATATGTAATTCATACGGTCGGACCTATTTGGAATAACGATGAAGAAAAATGTTCACAACTTCTAGCAAATTGTTATAGAAACTCATTAAAATTGGCTGAAAGTTTAGATGTAAAAACTATTTCTTTTCCAAATATCAGTACAGGAGTTTACAGATTTCCAAAAGAATTAGCGGCGAAAATTGCTGTTGAGATAGTGAAGAATTTCAAATCAGATATTGTAGAGAAAGTTATTTTCGTCTGTTTTGATGGTGAAAATGAAGAGATTTATAAAAAATTATTGGAATGAATTAATGCTCATTTGCTGAGTGAAACGCCTTTGCGAACGAAAATATGCAGGATAATTTTAAAATAAAATCTTTGCGGACTTTGTGTTAAAAAAAAAATTAAAATAAAACAAAATGAAAAAACTAACCATATTAAGCGGTGCCGGAATCAGTGCCGAAAGCGGAATAAAAACATTCAGAGACGGAGATGGTCTTTGGGAAAATCATAGTATAACCGATGTGGCGAGTCCGGAAGGCTGGAGAAAAGACAGAGAAATGGTTCTTGAATTTTACAACCAGAGACGCCGCCAGCTTCACGAAGTAGAACCCAATGATGCACACAAACTGATTGCCGATTTAGAAAAATATTTCGAAGTTCAAATTATCACTCAAAACATCGATGATTTACACGAAAGAGCGGGTTCAAAAAATATCATTCACCTTCACGGCGAATTGTTTAAATCTTGTTCGTGCAATAATAAAAGTTTGATCTACGAACAAAAAGACGACATCAAAATCGGAGATAAAGCAGAAGACGGAGCGCAATTGCGTCCTTTCATTGTTTGGTTCGGGGAAGACGTTCCTTTGATGAAAGAAGCAACAAAAAAAGCAAAAGAAGCCGATATTTTCTTGGTAATCGGAACGTCTTTGCAAGTTTATCCTGCTGCAGGATTGCTTCACGACATCAAAGATGATTGTCTGTTGATTGTAATCAATCCCAACGAAACAGGCTTCGGATACGGACAAAGAGCGGTTGTCATGAAAGAAACCGCAACAAAAGGAATGAAACTGTTGTTTGATAAATTAGTAAATCTAGCCTGATGGAAAATAGTGTAAAAGCCGGAATTTTCGGAGTTTGCGTTGGCGATGCTTTGGGCGTTCCGGTGGAATTTCGAACCAGAGATGAATTAAAAAGTTCGCCAGTTATCGGCATGAGAGCTTTTGGGACACATCAGCAACCAAAAGGAACCTGGAGTGACGATGGTTCTTTAACTCTTTGTCTCGCCGAGCAATTAGTCAGAGATTATAATCTTGAAAAGATAGCACAGAGTTTTGTTAAATGGAAAAACTATGGACATTGGACTCCTCACGGAAGTGTTTTCGATATTGGAATTGCAACTTCACATGCCATTAATAGAATCAGCAAAGGAACCCCACCGACTCTGTGTGGCGGAACTTCGGAATCTGATAATGGAAATGGTTCGTTAATGAGAATATTGCCTCTGTTATTTTACATTAAAGATTTATCAATTGAAGAACGTTTTAATAAAGTGAAAGAAGTTTCGAGCATTACACACGGGCACATTCGTTCTGTTTTAGCTTGTTTTATTTATCTGGAATTTGCCTTGGAAATATTGAGAGAAAAAGATAAATGGGAAGCTTACAGAAGTATGCAGGAAAAGGTTGTGAACTTTTTGGATCATAATCCCATATGTTCTCAGGAAGAAATGGATAAGTTTCATAGAATTTTAGAATTGAAAGTTGGCGATTATGAGTTAGCACCTTTAAATAGATTACAAGAAGAGGACATTAGTTCTTCAGGCTACGTTCTTGCAAGTTTAGAAGCTTCTCTATGGTGTCTGCTCACCACTGATAGCTATTCTGAGGCAGTTTTAAAAGCTGTCAATTTAGGCTATGATACTGACACCATAGGAGCAATTACAGGTGGAGTTGCCGGAATTTATTATGGTTTTGAAAATATTCCTGAAGAATGGATTGCTGAATTAGTGAGGAAGGAGGATATTGAAAACTTATGTAATAAATTAGAGAAAAAAATAATGAAATAAAACACAAACCATGAACGAACAACATAAAAAAAAAAATTAAGCAATTCCTGAGCTACGTTCTCAGACATCATCCTGAACTCATTGATTTAACGTTAGATGAAAATGGATGGGCAAATGTTGATGAGTTAATCACAAAATCAAAAAGAGATTCTTATCAGGGTTTTACCTTTGAAGAACTCGATGAAATTGTGGAAACCAATGATAAAAAACGCTTTATTTTTAATGAAGATAAAACAAGAATCAGAGCCAGCCAGGGACATTCTATTGATATTAATCTGGATTTAATTCCACAGCAGCCGCCCGCATTTTTGTATCACGGAACGGCGCAGAACAATGTCGAATCAATTTTAGAAAAAGGAATTGAAAAAAGAAACCGGCAACACGTTCATTTAAGCATCGATAAAGAAACCGCAACCAACGTTGGAATGCGCCACGGAAAACCAATTATTCTCACGATAAGCACAGGAAAAATGTTTGAAGACGGAATAGAATTTTATCTTTCGGAAAATGAAGTTTGGCTGACAGATTTTGTGGAAGCAAAATATATTTCAAGATGACAAATATTGATAATTGTCCTGAATGTAAAGAAATATTTGAATTTTCCAGAAAAGATGTACATATTAAATTCACTGTAAGCCTTGAAGGAAAGACGTATAGAGTTTATCATTATAGAAAGATATGTCCACATTGCAGTAAAGCGCTTTTCATGGAAACGGGAATGCCAAGTGATAATAATGGAAAGTGGGCTGTTTCAAAACGACAAGAAAAAAAATGAAAAGAACATTAGCTATAGGCGACATTCACGGCGGATTCAAAGCTTTGAAACAAGTTTTGGAAAGAGCCCATGTTACCGAAAATGACACCTTAATTTTCCTCGGAGATTATGTCGATGGTTGGAGCGAATCTTCTCAAATCATCCAATTTTTAATAAAACTTTCCGAAAAACAGGAATGTATTTTCATTAAAGGAAATCATGATGCTTGGACGGAAGATTGGCTTTCATTCGGAACTGCTCCTGATGTCTGGCTTTTTAATGGTGGGCAAAGTACGGTTGACAGTTATTCCGATTATTCTTTAGAAGATTTGGAAATTCATTTGGAGTTTTTTCAGCGGATGAAAAATTATTATGTTGACGAAGAAAACCGTTTGTTTATTCACGCCGGTTATTCTTCTATGCACGGACCAGAAAGGGAAGTCTATACAAGTAATGATCGTTGGGACAGAACACTTTGGGAAACTGCAGTAGCAATGGATAAGAAATTAGAAAAAAATTCAGAATTATATCCGAAAAGACTGCTTTTATATAAAGAAATTTTCATCGGACATACACCGACTTTACATCTAGGAATTAAAGAACCTCTCAACAAAGCCAATATCTGGAATCTTGATACAGGAGCAGCTTTCACGGGTTCATTAACGATCATGGATGTTGAAACGAAAGAATTTTGGCAGAGTGATTCGCTTCCGAGTTTATATTTTGGTGAAAAAGGAAGAAATAATGATAATGTTAAGATAAAAAAATAATACGCTCCAAAATGAAGCGTATTATTCTATTTTTTAGGCAAACCTTTTTTCAAAGCATAATTAGCTCTTTCAACGGCTTTTTTCTCTTTCCAGTCCATGTAGCGTTTTTTGTAACGACCTTTCATGAAATTGTCAAAATTTCTCTGAACGGTCAGATTCCAAAGCGAGTTGGCTTTCACCGCCCAAGATTTGTCCCATGCACGAAGAGATAGCGAGAAACTTCCGTCAAGATATTTCATCCAGTGCCACCATCCTGTTGGCATAAATAGCGTATCACCGTGCTCTAGAAAACATTCAATACCTTCTACGCCATCCAATGCCGGAAATTTTTCAAAATCAGGATTGGAAATATCAAAATCCTCCAAAGCATATGTGGCATAAGGAAGCTTATACAGTCTGTCTTTCCATTTGTATTCAAAAAGCAAAACATGCTTTCTTCCGTTAAAGTGGGTGTGGAAAATATGTGCTAAATCGATATCGAAATGTAAAAATGTTACAGAACCTTGACCTCCAAAAAACATCGATGGATATTTATCCAGAAAACCACCCATCAATTCTTTCGGAGGGATGTACTCATCAAGTAATTTTGAGGCATGTTTGATTGGATCAAAAAAGAAAATTCGTAGATCGGTAGGTTCTCTTTGGATGAGATCTATATAATCTGCAAATTTCATTTCGGTAGTCGGCGTATTGATGGGAGCTGAAGGATCTGCCTTTGCGCTGTCGTAAAGAGGAACGGTAATGTCTCCTACCACTTCTTTCACATAATCCATCGTCCATTTTTGATAGGCTGGCCATTTTTTGGCCATATTTTTTATCACTACCGGTTTTCTTGGGATCAGATATTTCTCGCGGAACTCTTCCTGAGTAATATCGTCAACAATATCTATAGGTTTTAGAATAACCCCCATTTTTATAAATTTTATGTTACAAAATTATTAAATAAACCTATACGAAAATTGAAATATTGTTCTTTTTAATCTATGACGTTCATCATTTTTTTATTTGACGTTCTTTATTTGGTTAAAAAAAATTCTCTATAATTTCTTATAGAGAATTAAAAACACAAATATGAAAAAAAATATTTTTCGGAAACGAAAGTAAGATAAATATTTTAAACCTAAAAATGTTTTTTACCTAATAAACCCAGCAAAATTTGCTAAATAATTCACACAAGTATTTGTGAATTATTTTTTACGTTTGTAGCATGACACAAATGAGAAATTCGCGCAACATTTCTGGCGGTCTGCCGTAATGTATTTCTTATAAAAGTCATATATGATGCATCATCCGATCTGCGCAGTTTATTCTAGACAAAATTGTACAGGTAGGGAAACAATTATTTATTAATTTTAAAAATCCATTTATTATGAAAAAGAAATTTTTATTAGGTGCTATGTTTAGCATCATGACTTTATCACTCATGTCTTTTGCGGGCAAAGTTATGGCAGTTTGGACTTCAACATGCGGGGTAAAGCATTACACGACATTTGCGGAAGGTACCTCTCAATCGCTAATGGCATATTATATTGCAGAAATTAATGCAAATGAATGCGGTGGGGTAAAGCCGTCAGTGAGTTTTAATTAATTTTAATCAGAGGGGTAGGAAATTTCCTACCCCTTTAAAAACAGAAATTATGAAAAAATACTTTGTATTTTGTTTAATATTTTGGTTGTGTATAGATATCAAAAGTCAAGAAATAGAATTTGAACCACTAATTAAAGCTACATATAATAGCTCTTTAAAATATGGTTCAAACTTTCGTGTAAATCAAACATTTATTTTATTTGGGAATACGAAAGATTATTATTTTGCAGGTTATAAAAACTATATGAAGGATACAGGGCAGGAAGAGGCACCTAAAAAAGGTAGTGGAATCACTCTTACTGTAGCCGATTATTTTCAGGAAAGAATCATTAAAAAAAACGGAGTAACAAATATGTTCGGTATGTTTAGAGATGAAAAGTTGTTGTATGAAGAAAATGTTGCATTAAAATGGGTACTTTATGATGATACAAAAATTATCAATGGTATAAAATGCCAAATGGCAGCAATTAATAAATATGGGAGAAGATGGATTGCCTATTTTTCTATCGAGCACTCTATACCGATAGGTCCGTACAAATTTACAGGTTTACCCGGATTGATATTTGAAATCTATGATACAAGAGATGATTATCATTTTACATTAATTAAACTCGAAAAACATACTGATGATTTTGAGTTTAATCTTAAAGGATACAAGAAGTTTAATAAAAAAGATTTTTTAAAGGCGTCCTATAATTTAGAATTTACTACTTCAGGATTCCCAATGGACGCTGATATGAGAAAAGAATTTGAAGGTATATTAGAAGCTAAAAAGAAAAGATATAACAACCCTTTAGAACTAAAACCATTTGAATAAGCATAAAAACCATCTTTGTCATTCCGGAGGAATCTCAGCTGCTTTATTTTAAAATAATCTAATCTAGATTCCTCCGGAATGACAAACATACTGTAAAATAATTCTTTAAAACTTTTCGAAAGGTATAGAGGTTTCTTTGTCGTTCCGGAGGAATCTCAGCTGTCATATTTTAAAAATCTAATCTAGATTCCTCCGGAATGACAAACAACTGTAAAATAAATTCGATAAAACTTTTCGAACGGTATAGAGGTTTCTTTGTCGTTCCTGAAGAATCTCAACAATCTAATGAGATATAAATAGATGATTGAAAAACTCTAAATTTGGATTTTGAGATCTTATTATTTCTAGTTTTTTATCTCGAGATAAGTCTTTAATTTCTTTTTCTCTTTCAATTGCTTGATGAATCCACCCAAATTTTTCATAGTAAATCAAAAATTCTAGATTGTATTTTGCTGAAAAGCTGTTTGGGTTTGCTTTAGATTGATGCTGAGATAGCCTTTTATGAAGATTGTTTGTAACACCTGTGTACAGAACAGTTCGTTTTTTATTGGTAAGGATATAAACATAGAATGTATAAATACCTTCTGAATATTCAATCATTTTTTTGTGTTTTTATTGTTTTGTTTCTCATTTTTACTGAGAAAATAGTCTAGATTCCTGCGGAATCAAAAACTGAGAAAATAGGTATTTACAGTTTTAAAATTAGCTTTTTATTAAAATCAAGTTTGTCATTGACTTCGTCTAATCTTCGATTTCCGTAGGAATCTCAACTGCTCTTATTAGATGAGTAGTCTAAATTTCTGCGGAATGACAAAAGAGTGGAGAAAGTTTTATGGTTTTAGACCTTTAATCAATTCTTCAAGTTTAGAATTAAAATTATCTATTACAGCTTTATCAGAAATGTTAAAAATAATTAAACCAACAGAGTTGTCCTTGTTGTCAAAAGTGTTATTGGAAATTTCTACTTTTCTATCATCGTCAAAGAGATCCTGAATTTTCACGTTGAAAATATCGGCTAATTTTGGGA